>PITV01000014.1 GCA_017577285.1 Clostridiales bacterium | reverse complement strand
CCTTCAAGGTCATTTTCCTCAGCAGCGGGCGGAATGTGCAATTTTTATCCAACGAACAGCTCAGCATCGGGCGAAGTGAGGCGTTCCATTTCCATAATGAACTGAAGAACATTCCCGCCCGCTTTGCATCCGAAGCAATAATACAGGTTCGCGTCCGGTGTCACAGAAAACGAAGGCGTCTTTTCATTATGAAAAGGACATAACCCCCAGTATCTTCCCCCATCTTTCTTCAGATGGACATAATCGGACACCACGTCCACAATGTTTGCTTTTTCGTAAAGTTCATCCATCCACTTGCGGGGAATTCTTCCTGCCATCTGCCTCACCGTCCCTCTATTCATTCGCCGTCAGTCGGCATTTTCCTGCACAGAACCGCATAAAAAGAAGGCATCCCGCGTATTCTGCGGAATGCTTTCATGTGTGTGCGTTACCCGTTCTCCAGTTTCTCCAGAACGTCATAGATCAGTTCCAGTTCCTCTGTCGAGTGATACTGCAAAATGACTTTTCCCCTTTTCACATTTCCCTGAACAACAGTTTTGACACCAACTGCCCGGAGCATCCTTTCCTCAAAGTCAGATATCTCGGGGGCTTTGGTCTTAGGCTTCTCCGGTTTTCTGACAGGAGCTGCCTGCGCCAGTTTTTCGAGCGCGCGCACGCTCATTTCTTCCATAACGGCTCGCTGGGCATAAGCACGCTGCGTGTGTTCATCGCTGATCCCGGCAAGCACTCTTGCATGACCTTCTGAAAGTTTTCCTTCAGCCACAAGTGACAGAACATCCGGATGGAGCTTCAGTATGCGAAGCAGATTTGTAAGAGCCGAGCGAGATTTTCCAAGCCGCTGAGCAGCGGTCTCCTGGGTATATCCGCACCTTTCGATCAGCGCGTTGATCGCTTTTGCCTCATCGACCGGGTTCAGATCTTCACGCTGCAGGTTCTCAATGAGGGCTGCCTCCATCTCCTGTGTCTGCGAATAGGAGCAGACGATGCAGGGCACCTTTTCGAGTCCTGCCATCCTCGCGGCACGGAAACGGCGTTCGCCGGCAATGATCCTGTACCTTCCGCCGACCTCTGCAACAAGCAGCGGCTGCAGTATACCCGCAGTCCTTATGCTCTCACTGAGTGACCTGATACTTTCCTGATCAAAGGATCTGCGCGGCTGCGAAGTATTTCTGTCGATATCATTGATATCGATCTCAAGGATCTCATTCTTATTGATCTGTGATATATCGGGAAGCAGTACATCCAGTCCCCGTCCCAGTGCACTCTTTTTCATTTGTTTCACCTGTTCTTTTTGATCAGTTCACCGGCAAGAGAAGCATAAGCTTCCGCACCCGTGGATCTTCTGTCATAGAGATTGATCGGCAGACCATGGCTGGGCGCTTCTCCAAGCCGCACATTGCGCGGCACAGAAGTGGAAAATACCTTGCCCCTGAAATGCTTTTTCACTTCGTTCGCGACCTGAAGACACAGATTCGTTCTTCCGTCATACATCGTCAGAAGGATCCCCTCCAGATCAAGGCCGGGATTGAAGCTGTGCTTGATGCGTGTGATGGTGTTCACCAAAGCAGTCAGGCCTTCCAGCGCGAAATACTCGCACTGTATTGGAACGATGACGCTCTGCGCTGCGGTCAGCGCGTTGATCGTAAGAAGATTCAAAGAAGGCGGACAATCAACGATAATAAAGTCATACTGCTGCTTTATGCTCTCCAGCGCTGCGCGGAGCCTGTATTCCCTGCGTTCAAGAGAAGCAAGCTCTATCTCTGCTCCTGACAGGCGTATATCAGCCGGCATCAGACGTAGCCCCTGCTGGACCGTGTTGAATGTGGCGCTTTCAGCAGTGTTTTTCGAAAGGATCACTTCATATACGCTTTTTTTATCCGGTCTTACTCCAAGGCCGCTGGATGCATTTCCCTGCGGATCCATGTCCACAAGCAGCACTTTCTTTCCTGCCTCAGCCAGACACGCCGACAGGTTGATAGACGTTGTCGTTTTTCCGACTCCGCCCTTCTGATTCGTCACAGCAATGATCTTTCCCATTTAAGCACTCCCCTTCGAGAACTACATCTATAAGATACCACAGATCAGCCAAAATGTCTATCCGGCGATTCAAAATATGCTGCTTTCATATGGATGTTTACAAAATAAGTATGTGTCCACATCCGTTTTACAATTTTACATTTTGTTTATAAAGATGATAGAATCTTTTAACAATGTATTTTATACACTCATTGCGTATATATATTCATTTCTTAGTGTTGAAACAGTCAGTCCGCCACAAGTTGTAGTAACATAAAGTTAATCACATACCAATAATCCGCCGTTGCTGAATGATGCTTCAGTTTTGAGCGCTCTTGAAAAAAGAGATCTAATCTGCTATAGTCATATAGCAAGCAGGGCCGGCCTGTACGGCCCATTGTATAACAGGCTTTTCTGCAGCCTATACGGTTGCGTTTTTTTATCTGCAAATGTCCGTATCATCCGATTATAGCCGGGAGGAATTCCTTTGAATACTGCTCAGATATGGGATAAAGCATGTAATATTATGCGGGAAGAGATGACGGAAGTCACATTCAATACATGGATCGCGACTGCCCTCAAACCCATCGACATGCTTGATCAGATCTTCTATATTGAAACCGCGACAGATTTTTATTTCCGTTTTGTGGAGCCGCGTTACTCTGCTCTTATTTCAAATGCCCTCTCACAGGTATGCGGAACTCAGATAACAGCAAAGCTTCTTCGGCCTGATGAAGCCAAGGAATTCAAAAACGGTGTCACATCCGAACCGGTTCCTGCGGTTCAGAATACTTCTCTGAATCCAAAGTATACTTTCGACACTTTCGTTGTGGGAAACAGCAACCGGTTTGCTCATGCAGCTTCTCTTGCCGTTGCCGAGTCTCCCAGTGACGCCTATAATCCCCTCTTCATCTACGGCGGTGTCGGTCTCGGCAAAACACACCTGATGCATGCGATCGGCCACTATATCCTGTCGCAAAAACCGGATACAAAGATCTGCTATCTGACAGCCGAAGTTTTTACCAATGAAGTGATCGAGTCGATCCAGGATCGCAAGTCTGCTGCCGTATTCCGTGAGAAATACCGCAATTACGATGTGCTGATGATCGATGATATCCAGTTCATCGGCGGCAAGGACAGAACACAGGAAGAATTTTTCCATACCTTTAACGCGCTTCATGATACCAACAAGCAGATCATCATTACGTCCGACCGTCCTCCCAAGGAGATCCCAAAGCTGGAAGAACGACTCTGCAGCCGCTTCGAATGGGGATTGATCGCCGATATTTCCAAGCCGGATATAGAGACCCGCATCGCGATCCTCCGCCGCAAAGCCACAGAAGAAATGCTGGATATCGGTGATGACGTTCTGGCGCTGATCGCGGAGAATATCTCCAGCAACATCAGGGAGCTGGAAGGCTGTCTTACCAGGCTGGTACTTTACTCTTCCCTTTCAAAGAAACCCATCACAACTGAACTTGCCCGCGAAGCGCTGGCAGATGTTTTCTCAAGGAATGAGCAGCGGCATATTTCCTGCGAAGACGTTATGACTGCTGTTGCCGAGTATTATGATGTTACTGTTGATGATATAAAAAGTCCCAAGCGTCAGCGTTCGATCACGATTCCCCGTCAGATCGCCATGTATCTTTCCAGAGAACTTGTCAATCTTTCCCTGCCTGCCATCGGCGAAGCGTTCAACCGTGATCATACCACGGTGATGCATGCATGTGAAAAGATCGCGGCGGAGATAAAGACATCCGCGGCGTTGAAAAACCTGGTTCAGAATATCACGCACAAGCTGTGTGACTGATTTTACCTGATAATTGCAAGGCATCTGCGGATGCCTTTTTTGTTACATCTTTTTACATGAATATTAAGAAATTTTATTGACTTTGTAATATTTTCGTAATATAATAAAGTAGTAATCCATCAGGAAGGAAACATGAATTATGAAACATTCCGGTTTGCTTAAAGTGCTCTCCGTATTATGTATAGTGATTTCCCTTTTGTTCTGCTGTGCTGAAGCTGAAGGTTTGAAAGGAACGATCATGGCTACTTCTCTCAATGTCAGAGAGAAGCCCGATGAAAACGCTGTCATTCTTTCATCGATTCCGAAGAATACAGTTGTTACGGTACTTTCCATGACGGGAGATTTTTACAGAATATCCTTCGGAACTGTTACAGGTTATGTCTCTGCAGATTATATTTCAGTCAGCGGAGACACTTCCCCCACAGGAAAAGAAGGCGTCACCACATGCGGCAATGTGAATATGCGTGCCGGATGCAGTGCTTCGTATGATATCATTCGTGTTCTTCCGGAAAATGCAAAAGTTCAGATTCTTGGAACAGAAAACGGTTTTTACAAAGTGGATCACAACGGTTCCACCGGATACATTTCCGATAAATATATTGAAGTGATCTTTGCCGATGATGAAACACCTGTTCCGGCACAAGATAAGAAAGGTTTCATCAATATCAACAATGTCAACATGCGAAAAGAAGCCAGCACCTCATCCACGATTCTTTATCAGCTGCAATACGGGACCGAGGTTACGATCATAGGCAATGAAAACGGCTTCTATAAAGTAAAATACAACGGGGCGACCGGATATATTGCCACCGATTATGTTTCTCCCGCATCCAGACAAACATCAAAGCCCGTTTCTACGCCCAAAGCATCCCCGACTGGAACACCGAAGGCAGCCGCGACTTCCAGCACAAAGATCACAAACTGTGATTTCACCGGATATGTTAATGTCAACAGCGTAAATATGCGTGAAGAGCCTTCCTCCTCTTCTCCCATCATGTATCAGATATCCAAAGATACATCTGTTAAGGTGACCGGTATCACGGGAGAATTTTACCGTGTAAAGTATAACGGTCACACCGGCTATATCATGTCCGCGTATATTTCCAAAGAGAATACACCTGCTGCCACACCGGCAAAAACAGCCCCGACTTCGACTCCAAAGGTTTCTTCCGCGTCCGGTACTGGTTATGTCACCTCTGATACACTGAACATGCGTCAGGGAGCCGGAAAACAGTACGACATCATTCTGATCCTTCATAAAAATGATCAGGTAGCCATCACCGGAGAATCCGGAGACTACTATCAGGTCAAAGCAGGCGGCAAGACAGGGTTTGTTGCCAAAGCCTATATCACGCAGACTAAACCCTCATCCACCGTAAAAACAGCGGAACCAACCGCAAAATCCACCACATCGGCTGATACTGTTTCCTATAAAGCCACAGGCATTGTGAACGCCGTCAGTGTAAACATGCGTGAGAACCCCTCTGTATCGTCCGGGCTGATTGCCAGGATCCCTGATAAGACGCAACTGAATATCACAGGTATTTCCGGAGATTTCTACAAGATCAGTTACAACGGCAAAACCGGATATGTTGCGAAAGCATATGTTTCTATCATTGAGAATACCCTTGGAAAAACGGCAACACCCAAACCGGAAAAAACTTCATCGCCCAAGCCTGCCGCCACGGTTAAGATCGAGACCATGAATGAAACAGGACATGTCAACAGCGGCACACTGAATGTCAGAGAAGCCCCATCGTCCGCAGCCGCAGTGATCGGTCAGCTCAAGGTGAACGCTTCTGTCAAGATCACAGGAAGCACCGGTGATTATTACCGCATCAGCTATAACGGTTCTACAGGTTATGTGATGAAGAGTTATGTATCTCTTGCTTCCTCATCCAAGAAAATCACTGCCGCCCCTACCGCATCAAAAACACAGGCGCCTGTTTCTGAATTCAAGGCTGTCAATCAGCCGGGAACTGTCACTGCCGATCAGGTCAATCTGCGTGAAAAACCCTCCACCTCATCCGCCTGTCTTGTTCAGTTTTCCAAGGGTACGGCCGTAACTGTTCTTGCGCAGAATGATACTTTCTACAAGATCAAGTATAAAAGCACAACAGGCTACATCGTAAAATCCTATGTAAAGCTTGGCAGTTCCGCCACAGAAAAACCCTCATCCACTCAGGCTCCTTCAAATGCTTCCTCGTCTTCATTCACATCCTTCAAAGCCAATGGTATCATCACTTCCAATGGTGTAAATCTGAGGAAATCCGCATCAACTGATTCAGCTTCTCTTTGCAGATTGGATGTCAACACCAATGTCAGCATCACGGCGCAGAATAATGAGTTCTACAAAGTAACATACAACGGGAAAACGGGATATATCGTAAAGCAGTATGTAAAGATCTCAACAGCAACAGCCAAACCTTCATCCACTGCTGCTCCTTCCGCGTCGCGCAGTCAGTATGCCAACTGCACTTCTATCTCTCAGTTAGGAGACGCTCCCGGATATCTGAGTTATGGCAACAGCGGCACAGATGTAGAAAAGCTGCAGCAGGCGCTGAAGATCAAAGGATACTATACCGGATCTGTTGACGGAAAGTACGGTCTTTCCACCAAGGATGCCGTACTGAGTTATCAAAAGAAGAACGGACTGCCTCAGACAGGAAAAGCAGATTACGCAACGATCAAAAAACTGTTCGGCAAAGTAAGTGTAACAACCGTTGAAGATGATCCGAAAATGAACGGCATCACCCATGTTTCCCAGATCGTCGTTCCCGCCACCAGCAAGAAAGGAGACAGCGGGAAGGATGTTCTTGCCCTGCAGCAGGCGCTGAAGATCAAGGGGTTCTATAAGGCGCCTATCGATTCCAGATACGGTGAGACGACCTATAATGCTGTGATCGCGTATCAGAAATCCAGAGGCATGAAACAGACCGGCGAAGCTGACTATTCCACGATAAAATCCATATTCGGTTCCAACGCGGCCGACTACAAGTATGTTACAGAGCAATTGTACTGGTTCCATGGCGGCGAGGATGTTATCCCAAGGGGTGCGGTATTCACAGTCAAGGATGTTGCAACCGGTCTCACCTACCGCGCCAAGCGCTGGAGCGGCGCAAATCATATGGACTGTGAGCCTTTGACCGCTGAGGATACAGCCATTATGAAACGGATCTACGGCGGAAGCTGGAGCTGGACCCGTCACGCGATCCTCGTTATGTACAAGGGTCATGTATACGCCGGCTCGCAGAACGCGATGCCTCACGGCACTTCAACGATCTCCAATAACAATTTCGACGGCCACTACTGCATTCACTTTACCGGAAGCAAGACGCATGGTTCACAGAAGGTCGATCCCGACCACCAGGCGGCAATTAAACGGGCACTGAAGGCAACCTGGTAAAAAGTATATACTTTATTATAAATGTCCGGGCAATTTCGCCCGGGCTCTTTTTTATCATCAGTTTTTTACCATAACATTTTGACATAAAAAGAAACAGGGGACTTTGTTTCCAAAGTCTCCTGAATGGTGGGATTAGTTGGGCTCGAACCAATGACCTCCACGATGTCAACGTGGCGCTCTAACCAACTGAGCTATAATCCCACGGCACGAGAAAGATTATATTACAATAATATATGGATGTCAATACCTTGAACAAAATAATTTAACATACAGGTTTCATCATGACAAAAAGAAAAAGTCAGCCGGATCAGGTATGTAATACTGAACCGGCTGACTTGTCAAAAACCAGATAAAGCATTAACATCCTGTTCAATGCTCTATCATGGTTCAATCATTCAAAAAACAAACGTCAATAATTCTGTGCCTTTACGCGGAAATAGGATCTGGGGTGCGCACATACGGGGCACACATCCGGAGCCTTCGTTCCAATCATGATATGACCGCAATTGCCGCACTGCCAGATCACTTCTCCATCCTTGGAGAATACCTTCTCATCTTCAATGTTCTTCAGCAGCTTGCGGTATCTTTCCTCGTGTTCCTTTTCGATCGCGGCAACACCGTCAAAAAGCGCGGCAATGTCATCAAAACCTTCTTCTCTCGCGTCGCGTGCAAACTGGGCATACATATCCATCCACTCGTAATTCTCGCCCTCTGCAGCCGCCAGCAGATTCTCCGGAGTTGAATTGATGCCGTCAAGCAGTTTGAACCAGATTTTAGCGTGTTCTTTTTCGTTTGCAGCCGTTTCTTCGAACATCTCAGCAATTTGCTCATAGCCGTCCTTGCGGGCCTTGGAAGCAAAATAATTGTACTTATTTCTTGCCTGAGACTCACCAGCAAACGCGTCCTTCAGATTCTGCTCCGTTTTTGTTCCCTTCAATTCCTTCATTTTTTTATCCTCCCACAATTAATTATTAACAGATACTATTTCTCCCCGGTGATAAAGGACAGCAAGTCCTTCCTTGATCTGTCTGCACAAATCCTGTTCATCGGCAGGCTTGTCCTCAAAACCGACATAATACGCCGCGTTGGTCATAATATGATGTGTGTCCGATCCCGCGACCATCGGTTTATTTTCTTTCTTTGCAAAATCAACCGCTCTCAGATTATACTGTTCGCTCGCGTTTCCGGCATTGAACGCCTCTACCGCGTCGATATCAAGGCCAGGCCTTTCTATACAGCTGATCGTCATATAGTCAGCAATACGGTAGGGATGCGCTCTGATCACGATACCTCCGAGCATATGCACCTTGTCGATCAGTTGCTCGATCGTCCACCTGTCACAATCCACAAAGTCACTGTACATCTGTCCGGGCTTTGTTCCAAGGATCAGATAATCTTCACCTGTTCCTCTGTAAGTATATTCCCAGCCGAAATATACAGGGAAATTCAGTTTTTTTCCCTCTTCTAATGCCGCGTAATAGCCCCGAAGATAAATATCCATGCGTTCTTTCCATGATGCTTCCTTCTCGCACCAGCGCGCGGCATATGAATTGCCGTTGACAAAGTGATCCGTGATCACAACGCCTGTAAAGCCGCGCTCATAGTAATCACGCACCATATCCTTCGCAGGTGATCTTCCGCATCTGCTGGTTTCAGCCGTATGAAGATGCAACTCGTAATAATACATTCCGGATTCCTCCGATGAAAAGTTCATATCAGCCCGTTTATCTTCGATAGCCTGTACTTCTTATTCAATAAGATCAGTGATATGGATCGAATCAAGTGATTTCGCGCAATAATCCGCATTTACATCGGTCTTTATTTTCCCCAAAGCAAGCACTTTCATTCCCAGTTTATGCGCTGCGATCATTCCGGCTTCCGAGTTTTCCACCACAAGACAGTCCTCAAATGATTTTCTCAGAGCGTAAGCAGCTCTTCTGAATATCTCCGGATCCGGTTTGAAACGGTCGATATCATTCCCGTCCACCATCGTATCGATCCACGGCTTCAATCCGGTTTTTCTCAAAACATATTCGCCGTTGATACTGGATGTTACCGCAGCATATCTGATATCGCGTTCTTTCAATTCCTTCAGATTGCTGATCACCCCGGGCAGTATATCCGTTTCATCCATCTTCCGGGTATATTCCAGAAACAGATCACTCTTTCTCATAGAAAGCGCGATCATTTCGGCATCGGAATAATCACGGCTTGCCCTTTGTAGCAGTATCCTCAATCCTTCCATCCTGCCGCGGCCTATCATTTTTTTCGCGCTCCGGTCGTCAAGGACTATTCCCTGTTCATGCGCAAGTCGAAGCCAGGCGTTTACCTGATACTCTCCGGTATTGATCAGGATATCATCGATATTGAAAATGACACAGCGGATCACTGTTTTGCCCCCTGTTTACAGATTCATTCCGGGAAGCAGGGTAACAGTTTTTACATAAGTCGCGTGGAGTTTCTCCATCAGATGCGCTTGCGGCGCATTCCTGCGATATACATGCGCATACATGTATTTTACTCCCTGACCCGCCAGTATGCCTGAAGCAGCCCCGATCAGCTGCTCCGCCATATGCTGCCTGCGATAATCCTTCAATGTGTATATGTGAAGGAGCATTGCGCTTTCTCCGGCACCGGTTATGACCGTTTCACACACCGGCAACTTGCCATGAAAATATCCCAGGGCCATAAAATGCGGCTGCTGCCGCCAGAGAGTAAGATAATCCTGATTGAATTTCTGAATACAGTTGTAATTCACACGGTTCAGGAATTCATCTATATGCATGGATGTTTCAAGAGGTACAGATCCGTACAGCATACCCATTGGAGCACGCTGTTCACCCGGCACCAGTTCAAACCGCACCATATCCTCCGCATCATCCGATATCAAGCCGCAGTCTTCATAGAATCTTGCCATTTCCTCGTTATCAGCAGGAACAGACGCATACATACGGGCAGGGATTCCCGGGTTCTTCGCCTGCATTTGTTCCACCCTGGCAAGGAGCGCCCCGAAGAGCATACTGCGCGCCTGAGGTTGCGCTTCAATGCTGATATAGTAATGTATCGGCCTTTCAGGGTACATAGAAGGCTGCTCGAACCGGATGACATAACCTGTACCCAGCTGCATCATCCTGTCATCTGATACAAAAAATACATCTTCAGGCTGAAAACCCTGATACGGTGTGATTGGATGGGTAATACGCATATTCATTCCCCTTATTTGAATTCTATCCTGCTGTAATCAGCGGATGGCGTCAGATCATACAGCACGCGTTCAACTTTCTGACAGGATGCCATGATCCTTCCAACCGCCCGTTCAAGCAAATCATAAGGCAGTCTTGCTGTCAGAGCGCTCTCGCCCTCTCCAACCTGAACCGCCCGGAGATAAATATAATACTTTGATCCTGCGTCACTCAGGAAAGAGAAATATCTGTACAGCCGCTTGATCCCGGCCTTATTGATCTCATCATTAAGTATATCATCGCAGGTTTTCAGTATTTCTATTTTTTCACTGCAGACCAGTCCCTGTATCCTCAGAGCCAGTCCTGTAGACGGCAGAGGCTGATTGGTGCACATTTCCGGTGGCAAGCCAATCAAATCGGCAAGGCGCTGAAGATCATCGCTGAACAGTTCGTTTACCGGCTCAAATACCGTATATTTTTCGCAAACAGAAAGCGGTATATGAAGCACATTTCCCTGTATGATATCATCCCGGTCTGTTCCGCGTATCAATAGAGCAACATCCGGCATATTGATGATCTGTTCATACAGCGTTTCTTCTATACACTCTTCAATAAGTCTTTTCTTCTCATATGGATTGTATATTCCGGCAAGCCTCAGCATGATTTCTTTGCTTTTATCTATACATTCAACATTCATGCCTGTTTTTTCAGCCATATTGCGAAGCTGAAGCCATTCGTCCTCCCGGCGAAGTCCGGTTTCTATATAGAAACATTTCAACCGTGAACCGATAATCTGATACGCCGCAACAGCGCTTACTGTGCTTCCCAATCCGCCTGTCAGCAGACAGACTGCATCGCCGTTTCCCGCCAGAGCACAAACAGACTCCTGAATCTGTTCAATGGCCTTCATATCGTCCCAGTCATTCCGGCATTTGCAAACAGATACAGCAAAATTGCGCAGGAACATTGATGTATCCGGGTCATTCTGCTCTATAGGGAGCTGGATACCATAAACAGGCATGATCTCATGAGAATAACCAATCATGCTTCCGTTACTGACGCACAATGGAACGATACCGCCGCCCGGCACAACAGGAACATACGTATCCATTTTTCTTTCCTGATCATCAATACCTTCGGTTAACAGATTCTGTGCGAACCTGATTTCCGAAAGTCCAGCCTCCGTCACCCCCTGTTCTGCTGTTGTGCCTCCGAGCAGCCTTGCCATGGTGATCGATGTATCACCCAGGGCAAGGATCGGGATCCCAGCCTGCAGGATGCGGTTGTCGAATTGTACACCATCTGTCCCGTTGCATTCGCTTGCAAGTATGATGCCCGCCGGCATGTCTTTTTGAATATCTTCCAGACACGCTGAAGAATTCAGGATACGACAACAGATCCGCTCAGCGCGCAGCTTGCGAATTACTGATTTGCATACCTGATCAGAAAAATTTAAAACAGCGATATTGTCGTGCATGTTTGCGATCCTTCCATAAAACCATATACAGCACAACTTTATAATTTCTTCATTTCTTTTTAAATTCCTGCTTTTTGTTCCGGTTACTGTTTTTCTTCATCCCTGACATGCCATACAGACAGATCCGTTTCGTTCAACTGAGCTACCGCCTCATCCAGCGCACGCTGAGTGACAGGCCCGCCGTTCCCAGTCTGATCGATCCCGTGATCTCTTTGAAAATGCATAATAGCATCCTGTGTGATCTTCCCGAAATTGCCGGTCACATATCTTTCCTCAAGATATCCAAGGGCTACCAGTTTCATCTGCAACTGCCGCACTTTCTCACCTTTATTGCCGAAACGCAGTGTCACGTCCGCCAGATCAAATACCGTTCCATATCCCTGGATCGTCCAGTCATCCAACGCATAACTGTTTCTCTGAACCTTGTCAGGATTGTTTCCCTCGATCACATGAACGCGTGTCTTTCCGTCCTGACTTACAGAACAGTATTCGACCATTGCCACATGTGTGGTCGCTCCGGAATCGAGAATAGAGAAAAAGACCCAGTCGCCCGGCTGAGGCACATAGGAATTCTTTTCCATCATCTCGGATTCACCCTTGTACCACTGGCTTCCCCAGTCCGGGATATGCCCATTCCTTGCAATGTAGCGTCCATGGCTGATAAACCAGTTTCTGCCGACATTAGAAGCCCCGTACATCGGATAGATATTATGGAGCAGTTCCAAGCCATATCTCTGATCCGTCTGATCCACACACCAGCACAGGAATTCCGCACACCACTGACAGGTGGGGTCCCCCACCCATTCGCCGTATTTCGTCCTTCCCGCTTTGCCTTCTGTGTAGCCCAGTTCGCCTCTTGCTACTTCAAGCAGAAGCTGTACATACTCAGGCACCTCATACTCCGGCTCGATGATCGTCTCATCTGGAGCGGCTTCACCGGTCTTCTCCCCATATGCGATCATCGCATATGAGGAGAACACAAAGGTTATGATCAGACAGAGCGTGAACAGGTTCTTTTTCATTCCTGCCTCCGAAAAGCGTTAATCGTTATCTCTCTTGAATGTATCACTGCGTCTCCTGCGGACACCCGGTTCTGTTCTGTTTCCGGCAGAAGAACTGTCATTCTGTTCAGGATACGGCTTTCCTGCTTGAGCGGGGGTGCCGGAAACGCGGTCAAAACGTTGTGTTGAAGAGGAGTCATTCTCCCCCGGGTTCACCCTGACGGCATATGTTCCGTTCACAGGATCAGCCCCTGAAGATGTATTTATCTGCGTGGCATTATACACAGAAGATTCTCTGTTTACAGGCGGCGGATTCTGAGGCATACCGTAATAACTTCTGTCTCCCTGCGGCATTCCGTTACCGGAAGCACTTCCATTGTTTGCCCCGGAAGACGGTACATAACGCTCACCCGCACGATAAACGGAGGTATTCTGTGCCGGGAAAGCACGGGTGCTTCCACTGGCTGTATTGACAGCAGTTCCATTAGCAGGCTGAGAGGGGGCTGCAGGCGGATATGCGTTATTCACATTGACAGGGCGTCCGCTTTGCACTGTATTGCCTGTTCCCGGACGAGAAGATTGAGGCTGTACGGGGACGGAATTCTGTTTTCTGGCCTGCTGAGCACGAATTGCGGCTCTTCGCTTCTCATTCTTTACATGCACAGAATAGGCATATGCAGCTCCTGCGCCAGCCACGATCAGCACAACGCCGATGATGATAAGCCATATCATGCCGTTTCCTTCAGAATTTTCTACCGTGTTATTACCCGCTGATGGGGTATTTCCAGGCCGGGGCGTGGCAGTAGACGGACTGGCTGTATAAGTCGGAATGATCGTAACAAAAGCTGCCGGAGGAGGCGTCAGCGGATCAGGCGTCGTAATGATCTCCTGCTCAGTCTGGTATGCAGGCGCCAGTGTCTGCCAGGGTGCAAATGTAATGGCAGGCCCATTCGCCGGACTGCTTTCCTGCCAGACAGTGTTGTAATCTTCATAAGAGGAGAGATTTCCCTGCTGCGCGGATTCAATAGTTTCATGCGCGCTCAGATACTCTTCGCTGCAGAGGAACCGGTCGACCTCGCTGGTTCTCAATCTGTGTACATAGTTTGCCTTTGCATATCCGGACGCAGCGTTGTTTTCCTCTGCTACGATCACCTTATACCATTCCTCGCCGTTTGAATCATATTCAGAACCGATGATCATCAGAAGAGAATAATTCCCGAGTAGTGAAACAGAGGTACCGTTCATCGACGGCTTCTCCCTGATATTCAGTTTTCCACTGCAATCAACAAAAGCATAGCATGAAAGCGGATCCGGTTCCGGCGTAGTTATGACCGGAACTGGAGAAGGTGTAGGTGTTGTGAGAGACATCAGGAATCCCTGCACCTCATCATTGCTCATTTCGATCAGCTGATCTCCGCGAATATAGCCATAGGTGTCACCATACTGCACCAATTCCCATTCCACACCGTCAGGGTATTCCTGAGCCAGTATATAACAGACACTGCCGGGATCAAGGATATTCAGTATATATCCCTGCTCATCAGCGCTGGCACGGAAAGCGGCATATCCCAGCGTACGGTAAAAACCGCTGTATTCCTGCGGAACAGCAGTAGGCGTTGCGGTAGGTCTCAGCCGGCTGATATAATAACCGGCTTCTTCCGAGTCAATATAGTGCGTAACATCATCGGGCACATATCCTTCAATGCCCTGCCCCTGCACATCAACAAAGTCCCAAAGCACATCGCCGTTCCAGACCTGTTCTGTGATCAGAACAAGGGTTGTCTGTGGAAGGGATGTGATGATATTGACATCATTGAAAGACGCGTCACTGCGAAGCAGCGTTTCATAACGGATAAGCGCGTATCCCTGATAAGGAGCGGGCGTTGCGGTAGGAACAGGCGTTGCAGGCGCTTCCGTAGCAGGTTCCGGGGTATCAGTCACAACGGGTACCGGCGTGAATGTGGGAGCGATCGTCACATAAGGCACATAAACGATCATCTCCGGAGCAGGAGAATTCAGTCTGCGCTGCTGCTCATCGCTCTTTTCCTGACTCATCAGCGTGATATATCCGGCACTTACGTACCCTTCTTTATTTTTATAGATCACCCGATACCAGTCAGAACTTCCATCCTTGCCGGGAACCATTTCCATGACCCACACTTTGTCCTTCGAGTCAATACTTTCGGCACCCTTGATGCGTTTGGATTCAGTAGACGGTTCCTCACGGAAATTGACCTGTTTCTTTGCCGTTCCCCAGAGATTGATCACTTCTCCGCTCAAAGAAATGGGACCCTCGGGCATAACAGGTACGGGAGTTGCGAGATACCTGCTGATCTCATCCTCCGTCATGAAATTGATCCAGTCTGTTTTTACAAAACCGTATATGCCATTGCATTCCACACTGTACCATACTTCTCCTGACCTGTTGGTGATCATTTCTGTCACATGCATCACGTCATTGCTGTTCACAATGGCGATTTGTTTTTCGCTTTTGGCGACCGGTTCAGAGAACAGGCGTATTGTATTTGCCTTCGGTCTGGCATATGTATCCATCGGTTCAGATGGTTCCTCTGCCAAGCAATAATAGAATATGACATAGGTAGGTGTTATCGTTCCGTCGATGCAATATACCAGCTGTTCTTCCCCGTTCCTGGACACATCAAGCACATACCCATCGACAAGGTCATACGGCCTTGCGTATATCGAATTCGCGCCGTCTGCACATTCGATCTGCTGTGACGATGCAACATCATTCTCATTTTCATCTCTGTAGAAAATGGATACGACCTGCTTTTTCGCGGTGAAACTGAAAGTGATCTCATCAACAGAACAATATCCGTTCTCATCGATGGAAACGATCACAGGATTGCTGCTGACAAGTTCCATATTGCTGCCGGTCATGTTCCTTACCTTCTGAAGATCAGCATAAACAGGCGTGGTGACTCCTGTTTCACAGCAGGCAACATCCGTCATGAATACTTCGCCGTTCTCTGCGTTTATATATCTGATATTGATCCATTTTGCTGCGGGCGCGGGTGTGGGTGTGATAACAGGTTCCGGAACGGTTTCAGGTGTCTGGACAGGGATCACTTCTTCCTCAATATATTCCGGAACAGTTGAAACATACTCAAAAACAACTTCGTAGTTGCTGGCACCGTTGGCGTCCACATATACATATTTACTGCTGTCATCATTCAGCACATATCCGTCCTTCAGATCGTACGGATTGCAGATGATCTCATTCAGGCCTGCCTGACATACAACAGAAACAGGAGAAGCTACTGTTACACCATCATTGCTTCTGAACAGCACATTCACAGTAACGGGCGCTATGATGATCTCCTCTCCCGGCTGCATTTCTGAAGGCGCTGTGCTGTAATACAGGAAGTTCACTTCATATTGGCTCAAACTGCCGTCCTCATATCCAATTACAACGACGCTTTCCTCTGTGCAGGTATAACCATCCAGAATAAGCGGTTTGATCTCATTATTTCCCTGATAAATATTTGCCGAAGTATCAGCGCTTACTTTATCATCACTTTCCTCAATATAGTGATAAACAGGAATCTGCACAGGCCAGTTAGACTGCGGCTGTACGTAGCGGTACTTGAAAGTGATCTCCTCGGGAGACACATTTCCATCCGCATCCGCATATACTGTGACGCACTCATCTCCCGAGATCACATAATCATTCATCAGGCCTTCAGGAGATGCCCAAACCTGATTTTCTCCCTGATTGACCTCGCGGCTCTGATCCGCAGCCACGCTGACAAGCCCGTCTTCTGACAGATAATGTACTGTTACATATCTCGGCCAAAGGACCGGCTCATGATATACATAATAGAAAGTGACTTCGGATTCACTCAGATTTCCCTGTTCATCCGCATATACTGTATAAGAAGCATTCTCTTCCAAAGGCTCATAGAACGGACTTAGATCAGAAGGTTCAGCTGTAATGACTGTGTTGCCGGCATATACCTCGACCCATGTATCGGTTGCGACGCATACACTTTCCTGTGTTTCAGACGCGGCACTGAAATAATGAACAGTTACATACTTAGGCCACTCCACAGGCGCCACATAGGTATATGTGAAAGTTGCCTCGTTTCTGCTCAGAGTGCCGTCACTGTTGGCCATGACGCTTACTTCGCTCTCACCGGTCAGCACATAGTTCTCAGGAACTTTGCCTGTTTCAGGAATGATCCTGTTGAATCCCTCAAATACCTCGATCAGGCCGTCCGGAGCAATGATCTCACCCGTATCAGAAACATAATGCACCGTTACGGTTTTGGGCCATGTCACCGGTGAAACAAATTCATAATAAAATGTTACCTCTGTTTTGTCGAGATTGCCGTCTTCGTCAGCAGTCACTGTTTCATAAACAACATCACCGGTCAGTTCATAATTGATAAGCAGTTCCGCCGGAACAGGTTCGATCGTGAATGTTCCTTCATGACTTACCTCAAAAAGAGTATCGCCGGCGATCTGAAGCCCGTCGATCGAGAGATAGTGCACAGTTACATACTTAGGCCATTCAACAGGCGCTTCGTATGCGTATACAAAAGTGATCTCCCCTGGCGTCACATTGCCATTGCTGTCGGCATATACGGTCTGCGTATCTTCATCCATCAGGTAATAATTATCATATAATCCATCAGGCTGCGCCTGGATCGAATTTTCCCCTTCGGTGTACACATAGGCTGTAGTATCATTTGCCACAGGCATTCCATATTCATCATTGTAATGCACCGTTACCGGGCGGGGCCATTCAACAGGCGCGACATATGTGTAAGTGAATGTCACTTCACCCGGATTCACATTGCCTTCGCTATCGGCATATACGGTCACTGTGTCTGCAGATGTGATAAAGTAGTTCTCATACAGATCAGTTGGCTGTGCCTGGATCACAGCTTCGCCTTCATTATAAACATATGCTGTTGTATCATTTGCAACAGGCATTCCGTACTCATCGCAGTAATGGACCGTCACAGGGTGGGGCCATTCAACAGGTGCGACATATGTATAGGTGAATGTCACTTCACCGGGATTCACATTGCCTTCGCTGTCGGCATATACGTTCACTGTGTCTGCAGACGTAATAAAGTAGTTCTCATACAGCCCGTCCGGCTGTGCCTGGATCACTGCTTCGCCTTCATTATAGACATACGCTGTTGTATCATTTGCAACGGGCATACCGTATTCATCGCAGTAATGAACCGTCACAGGGCGAGGCCATTCAACAGGCGCGACATATGTATAGGTGAATGTCACTTCACCCGGATTCACTTTGCCTTCGCTGTCTGCATATACGAATGCCGTGTCAGCAGATGTGATAAAGTAGTTCTCATACAGCCCGTCCGGCTGTGCCTGGATCACTGCTTCGCCTTCATTATAGACATACGCTGTTGTATCATTTGCGACAGGCGTTCCGTACTCATCGCAGTAATGAATTGTCACAGGGCGGGGCCATTCAACAGGCGCGACATAAGTATAAGTGAATGTCACTTCACCGGGATTCACATTGCCTTCGCTGTCGGCATATACGAACGCCGTGTCGGCAGACGTGATATAGTAATTCTCATACAGCCCGTCAGGCTGTGCCTGGATCACAGCCTCGCCCTCATTGTAAACATATACTGTTGTATCGTTTGCAACAGGCATTCCATATTCATCGCAGTAATGCACCGTCACAGGGCGGGGCCATTCAACAGGCGCGACATATGTATAGGTGAATGTCACTTCACCCGGATTCACATTGCCTTCGCTGTCAGCATATACGAACGCCGTGTCAGCAGATGTGATAAAGTAGTTCTCATACAGCCCGTCCGGCTGTGCCTGGATCACAGCCTCGCCTTCATTATAAACATATGCTGTTGTATCGTTTGCGACAGGCGTACCGTATTCATCGCAGTAATGAACCGTCACAGAACGGGGCCATTCAACAGGCGCGACATATGTATAGGTGAATGTCACTTCACCCGGATTCACTTTGCCTTCACTGTCTGCGTATACCGTTATAATATCCGATGATGTCAGGGTATAGTTTTCATACAGATCAGCAGGCTGTGCCAGTACATAGGTTTCCCCTTCTGCATAGGCATAGGCAATACTGTCACTCGCCACGGGCATACCATATTCATCACAATAGTGTACGGTCACAGGACGCGGCCACTCAACTGGGGCTACATATGTATAAGTGAATGTCACTTCACCGGGATAAACATTTCCGTTTTGATCCGCGTATACACTCTGTGTATCTGATGACATCAAAACATAGCCGCTATACAGATCATATGGCTGAGCCTGAATATAACTGTCACCTTCGTTATATACATATTCCGCCGTATCACTTGCTACAGGCATACCGTATTCATCACAGTAATGCACAGTTACAGTTACAGGCCATGATACAGCTGCTGCGGGAGCAGGCATATTTGTTTCCGTTGAAATATACAGTGTGATCTGTGTGCCGTAATAATCATCTGCACGGAAGGCAAAAACAGTTACCGGAAACGCGCCTTCAAGGCTGCTGCCGCTGTCAAACACATTCTGAAGGATCTCCCCGTCTCCGGGCATATATGAAACAAAAGTCCCGGTCGGATCATAGATGGATAAAGATAAAGCATTCAGATCCGTTCCGTAAGGCACCCATGCCCAGTATGCCTGTTCGTATCCGCTGCATCCGATACACGAAGCCAAAGACTGCTGATACTCTCCCCTGTCATTCATATAGTTGACATTTATCATCAGCTGCTGCTCCGCACCGAAAGCAAAACCCGGCACAGCAATTGCAAGAGTCAGAATCATAATCAGCAGTCTTGCTGCATGCATTTTTATCTTCATATTTTTCATATACAAAAGCCTCCTTTGGCTGATCGCATTAGTATCAATCATGTTGCAATTGTATTACGGAACTGCGTCATTGTCAATCATTTTGCGTTTTCGCCGCAAACACAGCAGGATATTCAGGAACGGTGCCGAAAGATATTTAGTTGTTTGAAAGGATGTGTTCAGCATGGATGATGATCGCGATCTGAGAGAGGAGTTTATCTCCTGCAAGGAAGTATTTTCGGGGGCGCTTATTCGCGTTGAACACATGCAGGTATTGCTTCCTGACGGAAATACAGCGCTTCGTGAGATCGTCAGGCATATCGGCGCTGTAGGGATCGTTCCGCTCGATGAGAACGGAAATGTCACACTTGTACGGCAGCACCGGGTAGCCATTGATAAGATCACGCTTGAGATCCCCGCCGGAAAGCTGGATTTTCCCGGAGAAGATCCCGCAAGCGCTGCTGTTCGCGAACTGGAGGAAGAGACCGGGCTGCGTACCTCACACTGGCAGCTGCTCACAAAATTGAACAGCACAGCCGGCTTCTGTGATGAGTGTATCGTTTTATACATGGCCACACTCCTTTCCCAGTTTCATTCGCATACCGATGAAGACGAGTTTCTGCATCTTGTAAAAATGCCGCTGACAAAAGCGGTTCAAATGGTAATGAGCGGTGAGATCCAGGATGCAAAGACGATTGCCGGGCTGCTCATGGCACAGAATCTGTATTACACTTCCTGTAATCCCGGAGCATTCACTGCTCCCTCAACAAAACGAACAGCAGGATCTCTTTCTTCCCGCCAGGCGGAAAATTCCTGACTGCCAGAGGCTTGATTTATGACAGATGAATTCTCCTCATCCATGATCGATATGCGTGATATTTTCATGGATCTGCCTGTGCTTGAAACAGAACATCTTTTCCTTCGGAAGGTAGAAAAAAGTGATGCCAGAGACTTTTTCGAATATGCCAGCGATGAAGAAGTCGCAAAACATGTGCTCTGGTATGCTCATCAGTCCATCAAAGAAACACGGCGTCAGATCAAGGTGCTGCAGCAGCAATACAGGCACGGCTCTCCCGCGTCTTTCGCGATCATTGATAAAAAGAGCGGACGGATGATCGGCACCATCGGTTATATGTGGGTTAGTTCTGTTGACTGCAGCGCTGAAATAGGTTATAGTTTAAGCCGTGAATACTGGAACAGAGGATTCATGACCGAAGCCCTCCGTGAGATCATCCGTTTTTCTTTCGATATCCTGCTGCTGAACAGAGTTGAAGCACAGCACGGAACAGACAATCCTGCCAGCGGAAAGGTGATGGAGAAATGCGGCATGAAGAAAGAAGGCATCCTCCGTCAGCGCCTGATGAATAAGGGAAAGCTTATTGATACAGCATTGTACAGCATTCTGAGAGATGAATACTATAAGGGAGGTCAACAGCTATGATGCATTACAAAACTCACGGCACATGCAGTGTACAGATCGATCTGGAGATCAAGGACGGCATTATCACACACTGCGAGTTTATCAAAGGCTGCCGCGGCAACACAAAGGGACTGGCAACTATGGTGATCGGCCGGAATGCCGATGAAGTCAAGGAAAAGCTTCGCGGTATCCCCTGTCACGGAGATACAAGTTGTCCCGATCAGCTGAGCCGTGCCATTGAAGCCTATCAGCAGGAATCAAATAATTAAATCAGCGAGGAAAAAAAGATGTCAGATAAGAAATCCAAGGGTGAGAAAAGAAAACAGCTGGTGATCCGTGTCATTTGTGTCGTTATGTGTGCTGCTCTGATCGTTACGCTGATTGCCGCCACATCCTGTTCCTGAACAGGTATCATTCTTTTTTCGTTTCTGCAAAAAAGTCTGTCACGGGATACTCTGTATCCTTGTGACAGACTCTTTCTGTTATAAAACCGATTCTACAGATACTCTGTTATCGGTTATTCATTCAGAGAAATATGTTCATCGATCAGTCCCGCTTGCCCGGCTCAATTCCAAACACCGCTTCAAAACTGTCCAATATATCCAGCTGAAATTCATCAAGGTACGTTAACGCCAGTTCCCGGATGCTGTCCGGTATGCCGTAGTATGCCTCGGCAATGCCGCCTGTGATCGCCGCGATGGTGTCGCTGTCCCCGCCTACGCTTACAGCTGTGCGGATCGCGTCTTCAAATGACACAGATTCCAGAAATGCTTCTATCGCTTGCGGAACGGATCCCTGACAGGAAACATCAAATTCATAATCATCACGTATCTCATCGATCGTAAAATCCAGCCGGTAGAAATTCTCATTGATGTAACGGCGGATCTCATCTATGCTTTTTCCCGTTCTCGCAAGATAAACGGCTGCGGCTGTTGCCTTCGCTCCCCTGATACCTTCCGGATGATTATGCGTCACTTTCGCTGTACACTCTGCCAGTTTCAACGCTCTGTCCAGCGTATCAGCTGCCCATCCGCAAGGACTCACACGCATCGCAGAGCCGTTCCCCCAGCTGTTATACGGTACCGGAGCAGGAGCGTAGATCCAGCCAAAGAATGAACCGCCGTAACCGGCATCGGGATAACGTCTCCCCAGTTTCTGCATACAGGCAATCGTTTCGTCCGGTAGTTTTTTCATATGCCCGTGACAATTCAATATTGCGTCAGCAACAGCCAGCGTCATGACAGTGTCATCCGTTAGCCCGCAGGCATCATTCATC
>PITV01000147.1 GCA_017577285.1 Clostridiales bacterium | reverse complement strand
GTTCCATTTCGTAGACCGCGCCGGCAAAGACCTTAACTTCATCAATGGTGCCGGTAAAGCCTTCAGCACTCCCAACAAAATTGCCGCCGTTGAACCAGTCCCACTGAGCCCAGCTGCCGCCGATGCAGAAGGTGAAAGCGCTGCCGATCACTTCTTCGGAATCAGCATATACTTCAACGATCTGTTCGCCATCAATGAAGGTGACGACCTTTTCATTCTCAGCGTCATACACCATCACATAATGATGCCATCCTTCGGGATCAGAGGGAACAACAGAGGCGCTTCCCCACCAGTCGGATCCGCCGACCTTGGAGATGCTGAACAGGGAAACAGTGCCGTCTTCCGCCTTGCTGGCGTTCACGAGCACCACAAAGCCCTCATCGCTGCCCTGGATGCCGCTGGAGATCGCACGGGCATTGCCGCCGAATACGGCCCTCTCGGTGTCCACCTTGGCGTAGAAGGAAACAGTCAGAGCCTTGCCGGTCTGGGCATAGATGTCGATGAAGTCATTGTTGGCATCATCAAAGGGCATCATACCGGAAGCACCGCCGAAATAGACAGCGCCGCCCTTCACGCCTTCAACGATCTCCATGCCTTCGGGGTTCACGACCTTGACGATGTTGTTGCCGTTGCCGGAAAGGTCATCGCCGAGGGTCTCGATGCCGTCAAAGGGATAGTAGGCAAGCAGTACGGGATCGGCTTCTTCAGCAGCGGCGCAGGAAGCGACGAGCACAAAAGCCATCAGAACAGCCAGAATCAGGGAAACTTTCTTCATAGGATTTTCCTCCTTCATATTTTTATTGCGTTGCGCAATAAATTCGATTCAGTTGCGGGTCCTCTCAAACAGAAGCGCCCCGGCGAAATATTCGCCTGTTCCGTTCACCTCAATATTTCCGTTGACCAGTTTCACACTGCAATCTCTGTCAAGGAAGCTCTGTGCGACCCTGTATCCGTTAAGTTCTGCGGGAACGGTGAACGCGTTCCCGTTTTTCTCAAAAGCATGGATGACCGCCATTGCCCGGTCATTGCCGCGGCGCACGGCACACTGCCATCCGTGGGCATGGTCATATCCCGCAATGCCTTCTCTGTACACCTTCGTGCTTCCGTCAATGATAAGCGGGGCGATCAGCTTGTAGAAAGCAACGCCTTCTTTCACCAGCCGGATCTGTTCATCACTCAGTTTCTGCAGCGGGCCCGACAGACACATCCTGCCGAGCAATGCCCCGCACAGTGACCAGATGATCCTTCTATCGGTGTCTTCAGGCTTGATGCATGCCCAGATCTGGCTCTGTCTCGGCAGGATCAGCCTGTGCAGATCCGCGGCAATGAGCGGGATCTCGGGGCATTCATGAGCATCCGAGAAAGAAGCCATGGAACATCTTTGCATCATGCCCGCTTCCAGACGGTGACCGCCGGAGGCACAATTCTCCACGATCAGATCCGGCAGCTGTTCACGCATGCGGTCAAAGAAACGGTAAGTGCCCAGCGTGTTGTTCCGGTTGGCCTCGCCAAGGGATTCAAATCCGTCGAAACCGATGCCGTATGTGTTGTTGTAATCGATCTTGACATAGCCGAACCCGTTGTCACGCAGGAAAGAGATCACTTTCCTGTCAAGATACTCCTGCGCGTCATCGCGGGACAGATTCAGGAACGCGCGGTCAGTTTGAATGATCGTTTTCCCGTCATCCTGCATGAACATTTCGGGATGTTCTTTCAGTATATCGCTCCGGTTGGAAGCGACCTCCGCCTCGAACCAGATGCCGGGGATCATTCCGTTCGCCCGTATCTCATCCGTTATCACCCTGAGTCCGTCCGGGAAGGCGCTCTCTCTGATCTGCCAGTCACCGGTGGAAACGCTCCAGTCGTCGCTCTTTCCATACCAGCCGGCATCGATCACAAAGTATGACAGCCCCAGGTCTTTCGCGGCCTTCAGTTCTTCCCGCACGGTCTTTTCTGTGGGCGTTCCCCATGTATCAAGATACTCGTTGTACATGGGAGCAGCTTCCGCCTCCGCTTTTCCGCGGATCTCAAGGCGTTCCGCCTGTGCCGACAGCAGGGCTTCGCAAGCCTCGTCGATCCCGCCCCGGACTGCCGTTATGCACGCGGCGGGCAATTCCAGCTGCTCGCCCGGCCGCAGTGTCCTGCGGAAATGTCCCTGATCGAACCCCGCCAGCCCGCCGCACAGGACAGCGTCCTCTTTCTGGCGGAAAAGTTCCATATTCCACGATCCCGCCCAGGCAAGATTGGCTGCCCAGGTGATTCCGTTTGCCGTATCCTCAAGACCCATGGTGGGGAAATATCCCCTTACCGGCATAGAGCCCGTCTGCCCTATGCGCGTAACTTTGGGCACCCACTTTGACCACGAGGTCTCCATGTTCAGTTCTTCTAGCGATTCGCACAGATGCCTTCCTTCCGCTGACCAGAAAGAGGTGAACCGGTGCAGTTTCAGCTGATCCGGCGCCATTCCCTCTGTGAACGGTGTCAGGCAGGAAACGCAGAACGATGACACATGCTCGATCGTCAGATCCGCGTTTCCGTTATTCACCAGTTTCGAATCGCATACCAGCGCGTTTCCGGCCGGTTCGAGACGCTGCTCATAAACAAGGCCGTTCTCATTCCGCAGGCGGATCAGCAGCGCGCTGCCGTCCATCCCGCATCCCTCCAGATGATAACCGAGGGATGTTTCGGAGCCCATCATCGTAAGACCTTTGGAATACGGCACCCTGTGGGGCACGCCCCGTACATGAGTCTGTGCCAGACAGGAACAGCTCCCCTGTTTTCCGGGCACGATCTGTTCAGCGGTTCCCGCCGGAACGATAGTCAGTGACGGGATCCCGTCCTTTTCAAAAACCGCGGCATCGATATTGCCGAGTCTGAAGATCTTTCCGTTCATTGAGCACGTCCTCACTTGAATGTGATGTTGGATATATACTCGTTGACTTTCATGTATCTGTTCATCATGCTTCTCAGTTTCTCGCCGTTGATGCATACATTGTCAAACATGACCCCGCTGATCTTCTTATCCTTGCTCCAGCCGTACATCAGGATCTGATTCGCGATCCTGCTGGTGTTATTGCTGCTGCAGGTGATGTTTGAAAAGGTCACACCGGAGATGCCGCCGGGGAAACTCTGATTCCCCTGTATCGATCCGAACCAGAAGCTGTCCACGAACCGCATGCAGATGAGCCGCTGGCAGTTGTTGACCCGGATGTGATCCCACCGGATATTGCTCACCTGTGTGCCGTGAAGAAGCACGATGCTCATCACAGCGCGCTCATCCAAACGCTCGTGATTATCGCGGTCATCATAGGAATAGAGAACATCGATATCATCAAAGGTGATATCATCATAGTAGGCCGCCATGCTTTCCTCACCGATCACCATGGCGTTGTTGCAATCGCTCCAGAGGGTGCAGCCCGAAACATGTATATGCTCATTCGCAGGTGCCTCCTGCGGAGTGGCTTTGCCGGACAGTCCTTTCACTGTGATGCAGTCATCGCAGGAACGCAGGAAACAGTTCCTGACTGTCACATTCTGACTGTTTGTGATATCCAGCGCGTCCACGCTGGCATACCGTGTGCTGACCACATGGTAATTCTCAATGGTGACATCACTGGAATAATAGACATGGGTCGTCCAGTTCTGAGATCGGTGCGCGTGGGCGATCACGCCCTTGATCGTCACATTCTTCGCGTGGTTCAGCGTGATCACGATCGTTCCGTAATCCGGATTGACCGCGTTCTTTTTGTCCATCATGATGATGCCGCTGCCTGCAATGGTGACATTCTTCGCGTTCTCCACCACCACGGGGCAGTTCAGAACGGCCCCCGCCGCCACATACAGCGTCATCCCCGTGCCGATGTTCAGCTGCCTGTCGCTCAGGTCATGATATCCCGGGCCGAAATACATCGTTGAGAAGGCTGTCCGGATCTTTTCCTCATCCTCATCGATGGGATTTGTGAACAGATGAAGCGTTATATACTGGTAATCATCATCAAAAATGAAACTGTAGTTGTCTCCCGGGTTTGCAGCCCTGAAACGGAGGATATTGCCATCTGTCTCAAGATCCGCGACCCCCTCAGGCAGCACAGTTACCTTGCGAAAATCGAAGAGCACACGGATCTCGACATCCACTTCAGTGCCTTTACGGAAATTGAAGTAAGCAAAATTCACTTCATCAAATTCCATGTTGTAATCGGAATACACGCCGACTTCCTGCCCGTTCGCACTGATCTCAAACCACACTTCCTGTGACGGCATTCCTTCGGGCACAGGATAGGCCTCGATGTCCTTCGTTTCCGCAGACGCGGTCGCGAAAAGCAGCAGACACGCGGTCATTGCAATAAGAAGTAAGATCATATTCCTCATTTTGTTTCTCTTTTCTGCTGCATAAACTGCATGTACTTCTTCGGCGTCATTCCGTAAGCTTCCCTGAAGCGTTTCGCAAAATAGGAAGGACTGACGAAGCCGACCATTTCTCCCACGTTCCTGATGTTCTGTCCCTCATTCTGTATGATCTCCCGGGCCTTTTCCAGGCGGAATCTGGTGAGATACTCGGATGGAGACATATCATAATAAAGCTTGAACATCCGGAACAGATAACTTCTTGAGACAAAGACCTTCTCACACATTTCCGATATGGTAAGGTCTGTGTTGTAGAATTCCCGGATCAGAGAAATGCACCTCTTCACATATTCCGCCGAGGAGACATTTCCGTTCTTCACAGAGGTAAGCTCATGCTGAAGATCAGCCAGCAGTGAATATATCTCGCTGAGCATCCTGTACTCATTGCCCGGCTCGTCTGACATCGCGTAAAAATATGCGTTGCTCAGCCTGTTCGCATAAACAGACACATCACGCACGGTAAAAACAGATTGCAGAGGCAGCACGGTGCTGTTCAGGGCAATGACCGCGTTCGTGCCTGTCAGGCCGATCCATCTGTATTCCCACGGGTCATCGTTATCCGCGATGTAGCAGACCTCCCTATCCGGCGGAGCATAAAACCCCTGCCCGCCGGATAAGGAAAACTCCTTGCCGTCGATACGGAAAACCCCTTTGCCTGACAGAATGAAATGGATCACATGAAAACCCTTTGTTCCTTCCCACTTGTGACCGCTTTCACACTTTTCATAGCCGCACTCCACCACAGCGAGGTCGATCCCTTTCTCGCTGTAGTCATAATAGTTCAGGAATGACTGATTATTCAGGCTTGTTTTTGTCTGGGATTTTTCCCGTATCTTGATCATAACGCTTTACTCGCCTACAGTTACTTCAGTCCACAGTTCGTCAAACGATTTCTGGCAGGATTCCTTCATGGTCTCGACATAGGTACGGGGAGGAATGCCCTGCTTGATGCCCCAGTCATTCCAGAGCACCTCATCACGGAAATAGGTGGATACCTCGCCCAGCAGGGACACGGTCCTGCCCTCCATCATTTCAATGGTCTCCAGAGATTAATCATCAAACACATAGTTCTCCCACTGGTCGACCTGGGTGTGAGGCATACGCCAGTCATAATCTCTGTACCAGTCAGTCACGATCGCCGCGACAGCTTCCTTGTCACTCACCATCGGCTGGATGCAGATGCCGGAGGGCATGGACTGCGCGTTGACATAATCAGTCGCGCTGGGGCCCATGGGGATCATCAGGATGCCGATCTCGTCGTCTTCCAGATCCTCGAAATAATCCACCATATTCCAGGAGGCGACCTCATAGAAAGCGGTCTTGCCCAGCCTCCACAGGCCTTCCCAGGAACCCCAGTCCATGGAGCCCATATAGCAGACCTGATCGTTCCAGTACAGATCGTAGCAGAACTGGATCGCCTCGATCACCTTCGGGTCATCCAGATTGTACTGGTAGTGGAAGTTCTCATCCTTGGTGACAGGAGCGGCGCCGTTGGCATACAGATAAGGTTCCGGGCAGGTGGGACAGGTGCCGTAAGAGCCGTAGCCGTATACATCGATTGCGCCGTCATTGTTGGTATCCTTCGTGCACTTGATGGCAAGCTCGCGCAGCTTATCCCATGTCCACTCGCCGTTCCGCTGCAGATCATAAAGATAATCCGCCGGGATCCCGTTCTCTTCACAGATGCGCTTGTTGAAGAGGATCACATGTCCCACTGCGTCATCCCATGATGTGATGCAGTAATGGCTGCCGCCATAGA
>PITV01000146.1 GCA_017577285.1 Clostridiales bacterium | reverse complement strand
GGTCATGTGGTCTGTCTGGAGGACCTGCTGAACCGCGCTCAGGAAAAGGCGCTGAAGGTCATTGAGGAGAAGAGCCCCAATCTGGACAACAAGGAAGAAGTCGCCCGGCAGGTGGGCATCGGCGCTGTGATCTATTCCACCCTGCAGAACGGCCGCATCAAGGATATCGACTTCTGGTGGGATCGTGCCCTGAACTTTGACGGCGAGACCGGTCCCTATGTGCAGTATACATGCGCCCGCTGCGGCAGCGTGGTGAGGAAAGCGCCGGCGGATCTGCCTGCTCCTGACTACAGCGCTCTGTGTGATGATGAGGCGCAGGATCTGCTGAGGCTCATCTCCCGTTTCCCCGAAGCGGTCCAGAAAGCCTGCCGCGATAATGAACCCTGTGTGGTGACCAGAGCGACGACAGATATCGCCAAGGCGTATAACAAATATTATTATGAGCATCGTGTGCTGGATGATGATCTGCCCGCTACGGCCGCCCGTATCGAACTGACAAAGGCAGTGCGCGCCGTCATTAAGACCGGCCTGTATCTGATCGGCGTGGAAGCGCCCGACAGAATGTGATCATCATTCCGTTCCGGAGGAAAAAGGTATATGAAGTTTACTAAAATGCACGGCATCGGCAATGACTATATTTATGTGAACTGCTTTGAAGAGCAGATCACCGATCCCTCCCGCCTGTCTCTGGTAATGAGCAAGCAGCATTTTGGCGTGGGCAGTGACGGTCTCATCCTGATTGGCCCCTCCGATACCGCGGATTTCAGCATGCGCATTTTCAACAGTGACGGCAGTGAAGCGGATATGTGCGGAAACGGCATCCGCTGCCTGGGTAAATATGTGTATGACCGCGGTCTGACAGATAAAACCGAGCTGACCGTTTCCACCATGGGCGGCCTGAAGAAGCTGTGGCTGACGGTGGAAGGCGGAAAGGTCATCCGCGTTCGGGCCGATATGGGCATGCCGGAACTGACTCCCGCAAAGATCCCCGTGGATGTGAATGCGGACAGGGTGATGCAGTATCCGCGGCAGATCCTGGGCAAGACGCTGCCCATCACCTGTGTCAGCATGGGCAATCCGCATGCCGTTATCTTTGTGACTGATCCGGATGCCATCGATCTGCCTGTTGTCGGCGGCATGATCGAGCATCATCCGCTGTTCCCCCGCCGCACCAATGTGGAATTCGTGCGGGTGATCCGCCGGGACATGCTGCAGATGCGCGTATGGGAGCGCGGTGCGGGAGAGACCCTGGCCTGCGGCACCGGCGCCTGCGCTTCTCTGGTGGCGGCCGTGATCAACGGCCTGGCTGACCGATGTGCCCAGATCAAACTGGCGGGCGGCAATCTGCAGCTGGAGTGGAACGAGGAAGACAACCATGTGTACCAGACCGGCCCCGCGGCGTTCGTCTTTGACGGCGTCTGGGAGGACTGATCTGCAGGATCCGCGGCGTAAACGCGCCGGATCATTAAGTGTACAGGAGGAATCGCGTACATGAGAAAGAAAAAGAGCAAAGCGACAGTCGCCGGCATCGTGTCGTTCGGTGTGGTCATGCTGGTCGTACTGGCCATCCTCGGTTTCAACTTTACGAAACTAGTGGGGCTGATCATCGGCGGTGTCGTGGCGCTGGGAGCCGGTTTCGTTGTGTATAACATGGCGAAGGGCGTGGATACATCCAAGCCTGCCCCTGCACAGCGCAAGTGGGAACCTACCGGCAATTCCGTGGTGGACGATCTTGTGCGGGACGGCCAGGAAATGCTGGCAAAGATCCGCCATGAGAATGAACTGATCAGTGATGAGCAGGTATCGCTGCGGATCGATGCCATCGAGGATACGACAGCGAAGATCTTTGATACCGTTGCTCAGGAACAGGATAAGGCACCCCAGATCCGCCGGTTCATGAAGTATTATCTGCCCACCACCCTGAAGATGCTGACCGCGTACCGCACCATCGATGAGCGGGGGCTCACCGGCAGCAATGCCGAAGAGACCCGGAGTCAGATCGAGAATGCCCTTGATGTGGCGAAGGACGCGTTCAACAAGCAGCTGGAAAGCATGCACGAGACCAATTTCTTCGATCTGTCCACGGATATCGAGGTAATGGAAATGATGCTCAAGCAGGACGGTCTTACCGACAGCGGCCTGCATGAAGATATTAAGGAGGAAGTATTATCATGAGTGAAGTTGAAAACACCAACCACAGCGCTCCTGTTCTTACCCTGAATTCAAGCCCCGTTGCGCAGGCCGCTATGCAGCAGGCAACAAAAGTATTTGAGGACCTGGGCAGCCAGCCCGCGGCTCCCGATGCTTCCGGTGCCGTCAATGAAATGCTGGATACTTCCCTGACCGAGGAAGAAAAGCAGCAGGTGAGGGAATTTGCACAGCAGATCGATCTCACCAATCCTGATCATGTCATGCTCTACGGCTCTGACGCACAGAAGAAGATCTCCAGTTTCTCTGATACCGTTCTGGCCAATGTGAAGACCAACGAGACCGGTGATGTGGGCGACATGCTTTCCGAACTGGTCGCCAATCTGCAGGATTTCGGCAAGTCCGGCGACAAGCCCAAGGGACTGAAGGGCCTGTTCTACAGGACCAAGAACCGCATTGCCGCCATGCAGGCCAAGTATACCGAGGTCTCTGTCAATGTTGAGAAGATCGCCACCAATCTGGAAGATCATCAGGTCCAGCTGCTGAAGGATGTTTCCACCTTCAACAAGCTCTATGACATGAACCTGGAATACATGCATGAACTGACCATGTACATCGTGGCCGGTGAACAGCGCCTTGAAGAAGTGCGCAGCACCACCCTGGTGGAACTGCAGCAGAAGGCTGCCGCCAGCCAGGATGCCATGGACGCCCAGAAAGCCAACGACCTGGCTGCCCAGTGCGACCGCTTCGAGAAGAAACTGTATGATCTGAAACTGACCCGTACCGTCAGCATCCAGATGGCTCCCCAGATCCGTCTGCTGCAGAACAACAATGCTCTGCTGGTGGAACGCATCCAGTCCACGCTGGTCAATACGCTGCCCCTGTGGAAGAACCAGATGGTCCTGGCCCTCGGTATGGAGCACTCCAAGCAGGCCATGCAGGCTGAGCGCGCTGTGACCAACATGACCAATGAACTGCTGAAGAAGAATGCCGAGACCCTGAAGATGGGTACCATCGAGACCGCCAAGGAAGCGGAGCGCGGCATCATCGATATCGAGACCCTGAAGGCTACCAACCAGAGCCTCATCGATACCATCAACGAAGTGACCCGCATCCAGCAGGAAGGCCGTGCCGCCCGCCGTGCCGCCGAGAAGGATCTGTCCGCTATGGAACAGGAACTGAAGAAGAAGCTGCTTGAAATGCATGTGTGATCCTTCTGATCAGAAATTGTACAAGTGATCCCGAGAACCCCTTTGAAAGAAGGGGTTCTCTTGTCCGAAAGGGAAATGGTGAAATGGCATGGCTGTGGAAGCGGTAATTACCTATTTCCATAATTCCGGTTTTTCTGTCGCGATCAACAAGACCCTGCTGGTGTTCGATTACTGGACAGGCGAGGAGGGCAATCTTTTGCCTGTCGCTACCCGTCTGACCCAGCGGGACATGGAGAGATTCGAACAGATCGTGTTCTTTGTATCCTCCCCGCGGGAAGATCATTTTGACAGCATCATCTATACTTACAACTTTGACAAACTGCACATCCAGTATGTCGTGAGCGATGATCTGCCCATCGGTACCCGCGGAAAGCGTATCAAGGCGGGGGATACGATGACTGTCGGAACTGTGACGGTCACAGCCTTTGCTTCCACCGATATCGGCGTTTCTCTTTATGTGCAGGCGGAGGGCCTCAGCATTTTCTATGCCGGAGACCTCAATTTCTGGCACTGGCGCGATGAAAGCAGTCTGCGTGAGATCCGTGCCGCGGAAAAGGCTTTTTATGACGCGGTGAAACCGCTGGAAAGACTGCCGGTGGATATATCCATGTTCCCTGTAGATCCCCGTCAGGGCGGTATGTTCGATGCCGGCGCGAATTACTTTATCATGGCGGTCAAGCCGCGCGTCATGATCCCCATGCATTTCCAGAACAAGGCCGAAGTGGTGCTTGACTTCGCCCGGCACGGACGCACGCGCTATACGGAAACGGTGGCTCTGACAAAACCCCGTGAGCAGGCGGTGGCCGATTTTGATGATTACAGGCTTTCTGTCAGGGTGGTCCAGCCGGAGGAAAAATACACCATGCGCGGCGGAAGAACGGATGTGAAGCTGGACAATCTGTCCGGCAGCAACCCGTTTTCGGATACCGACAGGCCGGTGGATATCACATGACCGGAACGTGTCAGATCTGAGAGGCAGTCTTCGGACAGCCTCTTTTCATTTGCCGGAGTTTCCTCCGTCTTGTTTTTTGCCTTGGAACGGCATATAATGAGTACACTTGAGCCTGTGTGCGGCAATTTTCCTGTTATTATCCGTAAAGGTCAGAACGATGAACCGGGGGCAGAAATGAAAAGCATAAAAAGTGTTTATAAAGTGGGCAACGGCCCCTCCTCTTCCCATACGGTAGGTCCCCACAACGCGGCGCGTCTGTTTATGCACCGCTTTCCGGAGGCGGAGCGCTATGAGGTGACGCTGTACGGCAGCCTTGCCTGCACCGGCGAAGGCCACAGCACGAAAAAAGCCATCCTCTCCGCCATGCCGGGTGCCGCGGTACTGTTTGACAAGGAAACGCGTGATCTGCCGCATCCAAATACCATGCTCTTCAGGGCGTACAGAGGGGACAGCATCATCGGTGAAAACCGCATACTGTCCATCGGCGGCGGTTCCATCCGGATCGAGAATGAGGACAGTGATGAGGAAAATGAAGTCTATCCTGAGAAGAACTTTACCGAAATGCTGGAATACTGCACAGCGCACGGCCTGACTTTGCCGCAGTTCATTCATTTGCGGGAGGGTGACGGACTGAATGATTATCTGAAGGAGATCTGGCGCGCCATGCAGGACGAGGTGGAACGCGGTCTGCGGACAGAGGGCGTTCTGCCGGGCGGGCTGAACATCACCCGGAAAGCGAAATCTCTTTACAACAAGCGCTGTTATAACGAAAGCTCCGATATCGCCATGAACCGTGTCATTGCCTCCTATGCCTTTGCGGCCTGCGAGGAGAATGCCGGTGAGAATGTGGTGGTGACCGCGCCTACCTGCGGCGGCTGCGGCGTGATCCCCGCGGTACTGTATTATATGGAGCATGACAGGGGATACCCGGAAAGCGAGATCCTGGACGCTCTGGCGGTGGCGGGGCTCATCGGCAATGTGATCCGGACCAACGCCAGTATCTCCGGCGCCGAGTGCGGCTGTCAGGCCGAGGTGGGAAGCGCCTGCTCCATGGCAGCCGGCGCGCTGGCGACTCTGTATAAACTGTCCCTCGGCCAGACGGAGTATTCGGCTGAGGTGGCTATGGAACATAATCTGGGGCTTACCTGCGATCCGGTGCACGGCCTGGTGCAGATCCCCTGTATCGAACGGAACGCCGTTGCCGCCATGCGTGCTGTCAGTTCCGTCAATCTTTCCCGTTTTCTGGCGGAAACACGGAAGATCTCCTTTGACGATGTGGTGGATACCATGTACCGCACCGGAAAGGATATGAACGAGAAATACCGCGAGACCAGTCACGGCGGTCTGGCTGTGATGTACATGGAAAGAGAAAGCAGAAAAGATAAGCAGAACTGATTCTGTAAAACGGAAGGTCACTTTATGCGGGATATGACACAGGGCAGCATACCGAAGCATCTGCTGAGCTACGCGCTGCCCATGATCGCCGGGAACATCATGCAGCTGACCTATAACGCGGCGGATTCCGTCATCATCGGAAAGCATCTGGGCAAGGAAGCGCTGGCTGCCATCAGCACATCCAATCCTGTTATGACGGTGATGATACTGGGTGCCTCCGGAATGGGTATCGGCGCCTCAGTGCTGATAAGCCGCTTTCACGGCGCTCATGATGAGAAAAAACTGAAAAAAGAGTTTTCCACTACGCTGATCTTCGGTTTTCTGTTTTCACTGGTGATCTTTCTGGCGGGATTCATCCTCTCCGGAAGGATCCTGAAATGGATCAACGCCCCCGAAGCCTCTTATGACATGGCGGTCACCTATCTGCGCATCATATTCGTTGGCTTCCTGTTCACCTTCCAATAC
>PITV01000145.1 GCA_017577285.1 Clostridiales bacterium | reverse complement strand
CAAGATGGGCCCCGACGCCCTGAACGCCCTCAGCCTGGCCTTCCCGTTCCAGATGCTGATGATGGCCTTCTCCCTGGGCACCTCCATCGGCATGAACGCCCTCATCAGCCGCTACCTGGGCCAGAAGGAACAGGAAAGGGCCGACCGGGCCGCCGGCACCGGCATCGCCCTGAGCCTGATCTGCGCCTGCTTCTTCTGTGTGATCGGGCTGGTGTTCGCGGAGCCCTTCTTCCGCTTCCAGACCGATAACGAGGCGATCATCGGCTACGGAAAGCAGTATATCATGATCTGCGGCGGCCTGTGCTTCGGCCAGTTTGCCCAGATGTGCGTGGAGAAGCTGCTGCAGTCCACCGGCCGCACCAAGCTTTCCATGGTCGCCCAGCTCTGCGGCGCCGGCTGCAACATCATCATGGATCCCATCCTGATCTTCGGCTATCTCGGCTTCCCCACCATGGGCGTGGCGGGCGCCGCCATCGCCACCGTGGCCGGTCAGATCCTGGCGGCCGTCGTGGGGTTCATCCTGCATATCCGCCGCAATCCCGAACTGAATTTCAAGCTTAAGTATGTCCGCCCGGACAAGCGCCTCACCATCGAGATCTACAAGATCGGCTTCCCGTCCCTCATCATGCAGTGCGTGGGCAGCGTGATGAATTTCCTGCTCAACAAGATCCTGCTGGGCTTCACCGAGGCGGCCACCGCCGTGTTCGGCGCCTATTTCAAGATCCAGAGCTTCGTCTTTATGCCCATCTTCGGAATGAACAGCGCCATGGTGCCCATCGTTTCCTATAATTACGGCGCCTGCAAGCCCGGACGCGTGAAGGAGACCACAAAGCTGTGCATCCTCATCGCCACAGGCATCATGCTGCTGGGCGTCGCGCTCTTTGAATTCCTGCCCGATGTGCTGCTGAGCCTCTTTAAGCCCGCCGAGGGCGCGGTGGGAGAGAACGGCGTCACCTTCGGTCAGATGCTGGAGGTGGGCCGCGTGGCCTTCCGCATCATCGCCATCCACTTCCCCTTCGCCGGCTTCTGCATCGTGGCGGGCTCTGTGTGCCAGGCCATGGGCAAGCCCCAGTATTCCCTCATTACCAGCCTGTGCCGTCAGCTGGTGGTGCTGCTGCCCGCCGCCTGGCTGCTGTCCCTCACCGGGAACCTGAGCGCCGTATGGTGGGCCTTCCCCATGGCGGAGGTCGCCTGCGCCGTGCTGAATGTCTTCTACCTGAGGAACACGCTCAAGCAGAGCGGCGCCATGATGGATCCTTCTGCCGCCGGTGACGCCGGGGATGACTGATCATCCCTTCCGCACATAAAATATAAAAAGAAGCCGCTCTCCGTGAAACGCGGGGAGCGGCTTTTTGGTCTTTTCTCTTGTATGGCGTTTTCTGTTTCCGGTATCGCGGCGGCGGGAGCCCGTCTGTCCGGCGGTCATGTCCGCTGGGCTTTTTTCGCCTTCTTCTGCTCGTACATCTGGTCGTCCGCCTGCTTGATCAGCGCCTCCGCGTCCTCGAAGCTGTCGCAGCGTCCGAAGGCCTGGCCGATGCTGATCTCCAGCATGAACACATTGCGGCTGCCGGAGTTGAACTGGCCCAGCCCCTCGCTGATATCCCGGATCAGGCTGTTCATATCCTCCTCCGAGGCCTCCGTGCTGGCGATGACGAATTCATCTCCGCCGTAGCGGCACAGGAACACGTTGAAATCCTGCTTGTTGCAGGCGGTCTTCAGCACATCGGAAACGCTCTTGAGCGCCAGGTCGCCCATCAGGTGGCCCAGCACGTCATTGATGTTCTTGAAGTGATCCACATCGCTCATGATCAGCCGCAGCTTGTTCCTGCCCAGTATCATGTTGTCGCTGATGTAGTTCTCAAAGGCGCTGCGGTTGTTCAGGCCCGTCAGGCTGTCCATGGAGATCTTCTCCCGCAGCACTTCGAAGGTCATGACGACGATGGAGAAGGTGATGCCGCACTGCATGGTGGTGCACTGCAGGTTCTCGTTCAGCATGGGCACGACCATCTGCACCACCGCGGCGACGATGGGCGCCGCGATGAACCACAGCAGAGGCACCAGCTTGCGCTTCGCGGTCTTGCCGGGCAGCTTTTTCATGTGCAGAAGCACATTGATCTCGGCGGCGAACAGGTATCCCCAGGAAACGATCCAGTGCAGATACACGCCCGGCCCGCGCTGATATTCATTGGTGACGGGGTCCACCGTGAACATGAAGTGGATGAAGGGGTTCAGCAGGATCACAAGGGAGATGGCAAACAGGGGGATGGAGGAGAGGATCATCATCCGCTTGTGATTGTACTCCAGCCCGTTCAGACGCATGTTGACGAACACCATCCAGATGTAGCCGATCCAGGTGATGCCCAGATAGTAGATGATATTGCTGGCCTCGTTCAGGAACTGCGCGCCTGAAAAGGTGCCGTTGTTGCACAGGCCCGAGAAAACATCGCTGACGCACAGGGCGATGGCCACCCACACCATGCGGAGGAAGGCCCTTCTTCTGGCGGAAACGGTCTCACGCCTGTTCCTCAGCCTGAAAAGGACGATTACCAGCAGCAGGATGCACAGCGTGTTCAGCTGAGCGAAATACAGTACACGATAGTCTATGCCCATAAACAGGCTCCTCTTCCGTCACACTGTTACTGATTTTATCGACTGTGTAACTTTGCTTGTAATATTATACCTCACCGGACGCCGGATTGTCAAAGCATTTTTTCACATTTTCATCCGTTGCCGGGGCGGGCCTTCTGTGCCGCTTTGGAGGGGCGGGCTGCCTTTTTTCTTGCGCGGCTGCGCCTTTCTGTGTATAATTGTGCAAAACCTGCCCGGAAAGCGGGGCTGAAGCCGTCCTTTCCGCAGGCGTTTGCACACATGAACGGAGGGATGAGGATGGAACTGTATCTGGTGAAGCCCGATCTGACCCATTATGAGCGGTACAACGATATGATGGCGGAATGGTGCGCGGACGGATCCCGCATCGCGCCCTGGTTTCTGGATCAGCCTCTGGATTCCATCGAAAAATTCGCGGAGCTGGTGCGCATGCTGGATGACTGCGAGCACGGGAAGGTGCCGCCGCAGTTTGCCGCCGCCACCTCTTATTTCGTGATGGATGAAACGGGCCGGCTCATCGGCGCCTCCAGCCTGCGGCATTATCTGACGGTCGCGGGTCTCAGCACATGGGGGCATATCGGCTACGGTGTCCGTCCCTCCGAGCGGCGCAAAGGCTACGCCGCGCGCATCCTGAAGATGATGCTGGAAAAGGCGGGGGAGAAGGGCATATACGAGGTGCTTGCAGGGGTCTATGAGACCAATACCGCCTCCCGGAAGACCATCGAAAAATGCGGCGGCGTGTATGTGGATACCGTCAGCTCTGAAGGAGAGGAGGCACCCGTACGCAGGTACCGGTTCAGGAACTTCTGATCCGTCCCGCGCCCGGTGCCGGATGCGATCCGGTATTCCGGAATATGAAAAGGCCGGAGAGGTTTTTCTCTCCGGCACTTTTGTGTTCTTCCCTGCGCGGGCCGCTTTGCCGGCGGTCTGCTTCAGCTCACTGAGCCCCGCCTGTTACTTCTTCAGTGACCTGCTCCGCCGCGGCGGGAGCGGCATCCGCTTCAGGCGCGGGGGCATCAGCGGGAGCTTCCACAGCCTCAGCTGCTTCTCCGGCGCTTTCGCCGGCGGCCTTTTCCCTGCTGCTGTCATTGATGAGCACAACGGCTACGACCACGGCGGCCACCACCAGTACGGCCAGGATCGCCAGTAAAAGTTTCTTATCCTTCATGTCATTTTCCTCCATGCTTTGTGGTCCGTTTGCCGGACGCCGCCCATTATAACGCAGAAACGTCGTTCTGGCAAGTGATACCCGGAAGGAGAATGACTGACCTGATCAGAATGAAAGACATCGGCAGACAATCAAATCATCCCGGCGGCGGGATCACGGCTGCCGGCAAATCAGGATCCTTTTTTGACTCCGCGGTAAAGATAACGCCCGCCGGCGGGCAGAGCAAAGGGATACCGGCCGGGGGAAGTGCCGGATCATGATGAGCGGTCAGCGGTCCGGTCATCCGCCGGGAAACAGCACTTCCGGAAGCGCTCCCGCTTGACAGGGCGCGGGAAACACTGTAAAATCAGTGTACCGGAAGAGCGGATCATATAAATGTACGGGATAGGTTTCCCGATTCATATCACGCCCGGCAGCGCAGGAGGGAATATGCCCGCGTCTCCTTCGCGGCAGACTGCGGCAGCTGCCGGTGCGCCGGCGGAGACTGACGGCAGCGCGCTTTGTATCAATATTATCCATACAATAAATGAAAAAAGGAGAGGATGACCGTGGATGAAAGAAAGATGCACCCCGCGGCGGATGCGGAACTGGAAAAGGTGACCGGCGGAAATGCCGCCGCGGAAACGCTTGTCTTCACCTGCCTCAATTGCCGCAGGATATTCAGGCAGGATGAGCTGCCCGGCGGCGCCGGGGCATGCCCCCTCTGCGGCGCGAAGCTGGTGAAGGCCGGCCTGTCCGGCAAGCCGAAATAAGGCGGGATGAAAAAGGGCTCCGGCACTGTCCGGGGCCCTTTTCAGCGCCCGGGGCAGGTGAAAAACGGGAAAAGCAATATGAAAAGGAGACCCTTCCGGGCAATGTCATTCTTATCTGAATCACATTGTTCCGGCGGATCTCCTTTTGCTCCGGACGGGCCGCGCGCGTTCACGCCCGGCTTGAATTCAGTTTCCGGTTCTCCGGGTTTCCGCTCTTCTGCCCTCCCGCGCCTCAGTCATCCCGCAGGGAATCACTGAAGCTGCCGATGGCATCGCTCACATCACCGGCCACGCCGGATACGGCCTGACGGGCTTCCTCTCCGGTAAAGCCGACTGTTTCTTCCACCTTCTGCTTTGTGCCTTCACCGAAGATCTTGTCCATCAGATCCCATCTTAAAATGTCCAGAGGCCAGATGAACAGACCGAAGAGGATGACGAGCACCAGCAGGATCGAGATCAGTTTTTTCATAATACCACTCCTTTACCGTTTTTGTGTTGTTTCCCTTTGTTGCGTGTCCCTGGTCAGCAGATAATCGCGGCTGTTACTGTCTGATACAGTTATAACCAAATACCGTTGTTTATGCCTGTCTTTGATTTTATATCAGACAAGAACAACCTCCTTACACATAATACTATACAACGCACAGTATTATATGTCAAGCAATATTTTCATAATTTTCTCAAAATCTGTATTATTTGCAATAGACGCATATTTTACAGAAATCAGCACAGTTTTTATGCAAATTTATCAGCAATGATGTTGCTGTCACCCTGATGTGGATACAAAGATAATGATCTATATAAATTATCCGGTCGGGGTCAATAACCTCAACCGGAAAGGAAAACCTGATGATACAGAGAATCTGGTATCACACTCTTAAAGATGAATAACGACCGTTTTTACGCCTTCTCCGTCTTTTTCCGGGCTGTTTTCTTCGCGGGCTTTTCAGCGGGCTCCGCGGCAGGGGCTTTCTTTTTCGCGGGGGCTTTCTTCGGGGAGGCCTTCTTCGCGGGCTTTTCCTCCTGCGCGGGGACGGGCATGGCGGCCTTCTCCCGGTCCTTCAGCTTCTTTTCGGCTTCCTTGCGGGCGCTCTCCGCCTCCATGGCGGCACGCTCCACGGCGCGGCGCCACTCCTCGGCAGCGCGAAGCACCTTGCCGTACAGCTGCACATAGGTCTCGGCGCTGTGATCCCAGCTGTAGTCCCCGGTCATGCCCCGGCGTTGCAGCTTCTCCCGCACAGCCCTGTCATTGCGGTAATACTGCACCGCGCGGCGCAGGGTGTAGAGCATGTCATGGGCGTTATAGTTGAAGAAGGTGAAGCCGTTGCCGTCGCCATTATACTCGTTGTAGCTCAGCACGGTGTCACGCAGGCCGCCGGTCTCGCGCACGACGGGCACGGTGCCGTAGCGCAGGGCGATCATCTGGCTCAGGCCGCAGGGCTCGAACTGGCTGGGCATCAGGAACATATCGGCGCCGGCGTACACCCGGTGGGCCAGGCCGGCGTCCATGCGGAAGCGGGCGGCCACCCGGCCGGGATACTGCTGCTCGGCCCAGCTGAACAGGTTCACATAGCGGGCATCGCCCATGCCCAGTACCACCAGCTGGACATCCTCGTTCATGATATCGCTGATCACATAGTCCACCAG
>PITV01000144.1 GCA_017577285.1 Clostridiales bacterium | reverse complement strand
ATTCAACGGTATACGACTTTGAACCCTTCAGCCTCTCCCTTATGGTATCAAAGGACAGCTCCGACATCATCCGTTCCCTGTCGTTTTCATGAAGGATCGCCGCCAGTGAGGCCTTCGCCTCCTCAAAGGTCGAGAACGCGGCAAACTTGCCGGTGATGCGCTCATCCACGTTCAGCAGCTTGAATTCACTGTTTTTCATATTGACGGTGAAAGCGACTCTGTATCCGGCCGAAATGCTGTCCACCAGCCGGTTCGCCTCATCGACCGCTTTGAACTGTTCGTTCCTCTTCCGCGTTTCCTCGTCCTTCTCAACGAAGCCCACGATGATATTATGCGCTTCTTCCTGCTCCCCCTCGCACTTGACGATCGACACCTCTGTCCAGAGGAACTCCCCGCCGTAATTGCGCTTGAAAAGCATGGACATCCTCTTCCTGTCCTTCATCCGCTCCTTTACCCCGGACGCGGACGGGTAAAAGTCACGCAATGCGTCACGGAATTCAGGGTCAACCAGCTCGCTGGCCGCGAATCCGTGGGCCAGCTCGACAAACCTCTGATTCTGCGTATAGAAAGGCCTGATATCCTCCGTCCTGCCGGTGAGATGGTAGGAAACGTATCCGTCTGTATCCAGATTGACATGATAGAGCGCGGTGTACTCATTGGCAAGGCCGCCGATCACCTCGGTGGTTTCCCTCAGCTTTACGCCGTTCTCTTCTTTCGTACTGGCATCCTCATCCAGTATGCTGAATCCCATCGCCAGCGCGGAGGGCACCCCGTCTTCATGCCTTGCCAGCACATATCCCGTCACGCTCGCCCATTTGCTACCGTCAATGAGCGTGGATTTATAGGTATATACAGATTTATCCTCTTCCGCGAAGTGGGCCTTCAGATAGTCCGTGCTGCTGATCCTTTCAAAGAACGCTCTGGTCTCCCCTTCAAACGCGGCGGCAAAGGATCTCATCATCGGCGTGTAATCTGTGAATTCACCCACCTCTCCGGCATCATACCACGGTGATTTCTTCAGGGTTTTCGCTATTCCTGTATCGAGGTCGATATAGTACAGGGCAAAGAATCCGTCTTCCAGTTTGTTATATACGGACTGGCTGATGATCCCCGTATCCTTATCCGTGAATCCGTAAAGGATCTCCCTGTCGGAAAGCTTTACGGCGCGCATTTCATACCAGCGCGGGCTGCCCGAGGAAATATCCCTGTAGCGGACAACATATTCATCAGATTTTTCAAGCTCCTGAAGCATGACCGGCACATTGATCTTTTCCTCCGCCATTTTCCTGTCCGGTTCGTAGACTTCCGTGCGGATATACCTTGAAAAGGAGGTGTCGAAATCCTCCTCATCCGTATAGTTGGCGGCAAGATGCTCATTCTGGCTGATGATGCGGAATCTGCATGTCTGCGGATCCACGATATAGGCGGATACGCCGCCCGCCATCTTGGCGATCTGCTCTCTTCTGATCCTTTCTTCCGTTTTCACGCTGTTTCTGGCGTTGGCGATCAGCAGGAGCAGGATGGCGATGATCAGCAGCGCGAAGAGCACCACGATCCATTGATTATTAGAGATCAGCTCCGTCAGGCCCTGTGTATGCACAAAGGATGTCAGCCACTCATCCCGGAGGTCATCCAGCTGACCGCTGTGCCTGAGCGCGTCGATCGCCTCGTTTATCCGGTCAAGAAGCGCGCGGTTATTGCCTGAAATGCCGAAGCAGAGATAACTGGGGCCTATGGAGATGTAGCTTTCGATGTCCGTAAAGCCGAGTTCGTTCAGCAGCGCCTCGCCTACGGTGTTCCGCATGATGGCGCAGTCCGCCCTGCCCTCCTCGACCGCTCTCAGCGCCTCTCTGTTATCCTTCATCAGAATGCAGTTGTCATTCAGGCTCAGCATTGAGATATGCGGCACAACATTGCCGTTTTCCATGATAGCGATCTTTTTTCTGAAAAGCTCGTCTGTGGATGTGATCTTTTCCTTTGAAAAAACGGTAAATTCGTCATAGGTGAGCGGTTCTGACATGAGCAGCCGGTCGGTGCCCTCAAAGGAGTCGGAGTAATCGCATGTCATGAGCACATCCGCGTTTCCGTCAACTGTGTCGCGGATGCCGTCGTTCCAGGGCTCGAAGGTCAGATCAAGATTCATGTGCATTTCATTGGCAAGCATGATGATGAGTTCAACATCATGCCCCGACATCCGGCCCTCGCTGTCGTAATAGGAATACGGCACGTAATCATCATCGGTGATCACGCGCAGGGTTTCCCCGTAGCAGTTGTCAGGAACGGTATCGACCTTCGGGGCGGATGCAAGTATCCCGCTCGCGAAGAGCATGAAAACGCCGGTCCCGATCAGAAGGGCGCTCACAACAAATATGCTGATCTTTGTAATCCTGTTATTCTTCATGACCCCGACCTCCAGAATACGGTCATTTGCTTACTTTTTTCCTGCCGGAAACCGGCGGTTTCCCGCGCCTGTTTCATCTGACGCAGATCACCGGTACATGCTGATGATGCCGTTGATCATATTGTTTATGTATCTCACGATCACTTCGCGGCTGTATTTATCCGCCTGTTTCGCGACGACCTGAAACGCCGCGGTAATAACGCTTGTGAGCGCGAGCTCCACTTCCTCGTCACTGGCTCTGGGCATTTTCTTCCGCCACGCGTCAAAGGCGTATTCTTTCGCGATCCCGATCAGTTTTTCGTTGAAGCCCGCGGAAAAGCTGATGATCATGGCTGTCTTGTTGATCTTATTGATCCTGTCGATCTGGCTCAGAACTGTATTGATCGTATCCTCACCAAAAACATCTCCCGATGACATCAGTTCACGGAACTGTTCCAGCTGTGCCCGTTCCAGTTCGCTCACGATCTCATCGATCCCCTTGAAATGCCGGTAAAACGTGGCACGGTCCACACCGGCACGGCTGCTGATATCAAGCGCCGTGATCTCCTTCACCGGCTTCTCCTTTATACAGGAAACGAACGCTTCGATCAGCGCCGCCCTTGTGCGTTCGGTACGTATATTCATCGATCCGCGCCACCCTTCGATCCGTCTTTGGCGGAGTGCTGTCAGCAGGATCCTGCCCGCTTTATTTTTTGCAACACTTGTCGCAATTAAATTATATTACGGTGCAGATTTACAACAACCCCCAAATATACGCAAAAAAGGGCATTTTTTACGCAAATGCATACTGCGGTCATTTTCTGATGCGGAAACCGGGGCCGGACAGGCACCAGCGGAACGCTGAACAGGCGCGGGCGGCGGGCGGTCACCGCGGCCCGGAATATGTACAGAGGGATAACAAAAGGCCGCCCGTTCCATTGCGAAACAGGCAGCCGGCATACATTTTTCAATTATTGCAAAGACAGAACGCTCCGTTTCACCTGACCTCTCCGCGAACGGTCTTTCCTGTCATGATCCGCCGCGGCGGATCCCGGCGTTTCACCGCACAGCTTCCCGTTGAGAACACCGGCAATATGCAAAAAGCTCCTGTACATCGTTTCCTCCCCCGTTATATGCAACCGCGCCAGCGCCGCCGCCCGGCATATCGGCCGTACCGTTATTGCAGCCGCCGGCATCATTTTCTGCTATAGATTTCGCCAACTGACCGTATAAAGATACGGTCTCACGGCATGGCACTGCTCTTTTTCCGGTGACCCGAAGCAGCCGTTTTCGCGTGCGGAAGGGCAGACAGGACGATTCACATCCCGGTCCTTCGTTCAGTTCTGTAAAAAGAAAAAGGGCCGCCGTTGCGGCAGCCCCGTTAAACTTCAGATCACTTGAGCAGTTCCATGTCGTACACAGCGCCGGCATAGATCTTCACTTCATCAACGGAACCGGCGAATCCGTTCATGGTCATGTCATGATTGCCTCCGTTGAACCAATCCCACTGCGCCCAGTTTCCGCCGATGCAGAAGGTAAACGCGCTGCCGACCTGTTCCTCGGAATCCGCGTAGACTTCCGCCTTCTGTTCACCGTCAATAAACATGACGACCTTCTCGTTCTCGGCGTCATACACCATCACATAGTGATGCCAGCCTTCGGGATCGGCACCCACTTCGGCATAGCTTCCCCACCAGTCTGAACCGCCCACAACGGAAATGGTGTACAGAGAGATGACTCCGTCCTCGCTCTTGTTCGCGTTCACAAGAACAGTGAATCCCTCGGCACTGCCGTTGACGCCGCTGTCGATAACGCGCATCGCGTCACCGAACTTCGCGTTCTCGGCATCGATCTTCGCGTAGAAGGAAACCGTGAGCGCTTTGCCGGTCTGGGCATAAATATCAGTAAAGTCATTGTTGGCGTCATCGAAGGGCATCAGGCCGGAAATACCGCCGAACCAGACAGCGCCGCCGTTCACGCCCTCGACAGCCTTGATGCCGTCCGGATTGACAGCCTTGATCAGGTCATTGCCGTTGCCGGAAGCATCGGCACCCAGGTTTTCAGCGTCATCGAAGGTGTAATACGCGAGCAGTACAGGGGCAGATTCTTCGGCGGCACAGGAAACAGCCAGCACGAAGGTCATCAGAACAGCCAGGATCAAAGCAACTTTTTTCATAGGATCATCCTCCTTTTATTTTTATTGCATCACGCAATAAACTTCATTCATTCCCGGATCGAGTCACATATCCGGATCGCGGTCTCAATTGCCCGCGGGCACTTCGCTCCACAGCTCATCAAAGGAAGCCTGGCACGAATCCCTCATGGTTTCAACATAGGTGCGCGGCGGGATCCCCTGCTTGATGCCCCAGTCATTCCACAGCACATAATCGCGGAAATAGGTGGACACCTCGCCCAGGAGCGGCACAGTTCTGCCGTTCAGCATTTCGATGGTTTCGAGGGATTCATCATCAAACACATAGTTCTCCCACTGATCCACCTGCGTCCACGGCATGCGCCAGTCATAATCCCTGGTCCATTCATACACGATCGCGGCGATCGCTTCCTTATCCTCCACCATCGGCTGCATGCAGATGCCCGAGGGCATGGATTCGGCGTTTACATAATCGGTCGCGCTGGGGCCCATGGGGATCATCAGGATACCGATCTCATCATCTTCCAGATCCTCGAAATAATCCGCCATATTCCAGGAGGCCACTTCATAGAAGGCGGTTTTGCCCAGTCTCCACATGCCCTCCCATGAGCCCGCGTCATTTGAGCCCATGTAGCAGACCCGGTCATTCCAGTACAGATCATAGCAGAACTGGATCGCCTCGATCACCCGCGGATCATCCAGATTGTAATGATAGTGGTAGTTCTCATCCTTGGTAACGGGAGTGGTCCCGTTGGCATACAGATAGGGTTCCGGGCAGGTGGGACAGGTGCCGTAGGATCCGTAGCCGTATACATCGATCGCACCGTCATTATTGGTATCCTTTGTACATCTGATGGCAAGCTCGCGAAGCTTGTCCCAGGTCCATTCCCCGTTCCGCTGCAGATCGTACAGATATTCATCGGTGATGCCGTTCTCGGCACAGATGCGCTTGTTGAACAGGATCACATGTCCGACCGCGTCATCCCAGTTGGTTATGCAGTAGTGGTGCCCTTTGTATATCCAGGCGTCATTGCAATCCTGATTCCACAGTTCATCATCGAAATCGAAATAATCATCCAGCGGCACGATCATTCCCTTGTCCGCCCACTTGGGCACAGCCGTCCCGAAAGCGGCATAGAACGCATCGGCGATCTTTTCACCGTTGACAAGAGATATGTTCACCACCGACATGTATGAATGCCAGTCACCCGTGGTGACAAACGTCAGGTTGCAGTTGTATTTTTCGTTGATGTGCTCGAGCAGCGCCATTTCCTCTGCATAGGTCGGGCTGTTCTCATTGGGCGTCATATCCCCCCAGTAGGCGATCGTGACAGTCCTTCCGCCCAGATCATATTTCTTTTCCTCTTCCGCGCATGACATGACGCAGAATGACATCAGTATCGAGATGACCGTCAGGTATATGAGGATCTTTTTCATTCCGTCTGCTCCTTTCCCAATGTCCGCGTCCGGTTATTTCGAAACGAGTCTGATCACAAGATAATACCAGGGACTGTCCCATCCGCCGTTCGCCTTTGTATCCGAAACCAGCCAGATGCTGTCGCCGGCCTTCATTTCGACCCCGTTGAACTCCATGGTCGTCTGCGGAATGATATGTCCCTCCGCCTCGTAGGTATCCACGCAGAACATCAGTTCATCCTTTATAAACA
>PITV01000143.1 GCA_017577285.1 Clostridiales bacterium | reverse complement strand
TTCATATCCTCTGCGATCTGTTTTATGCGCTGATATTCCTGCAGCTGCCGGATCAGGACAGTTTCAGGATCTTCTTCGTCTGTTGCATCCTTTTCCTTGGGAAGGAGTGTACGGCTCTTGATTTCGATAAGCGTTGCGGCCATGGCAATAAACGCGCTGGCATCGTCCATATCAAGGTCCGGCGCATTCTTCACGCTTTGAACATACTGGTCTGTGATCTCCGAAACAAATATGTCTTTTATATCGATCTTCGCTTTGCCGATCAGGAAAAGCAGCATATCAAGCGGCCCTTCAAATTGACTCAAACGCAAAGTAAACGCCATGATACGTATTTTCTCCTTTCATTCAGAATATGGACAGGAATAAATCAGCAAATGCTCCCTGTATGATATAAATTGCTTTTGACAAGGGGCTGAACCCGAATATCCTGTCACCAAAGAGCATCAGCGCGTAAAAAATGATCAGGATAACGATCATCGCGCTTCTTGAAATGCGCATTCTGCCTTTAAAAAGTACCAGATTCCAGAAATTATACCCGTCAAGCGGCGGAACAGGCAGAAAATTGAAGACAGCAAGGCTTAGATTCATGATACCGAAGATCATGAAGAAGCGAATCACATAGAGCAGCGCCGGATACTGAATCGTCAGATCATAACGGTAAAACGGATATGTCCGGTACCATTCGCTCACATCATTGATCAACACATCCAGTTTTCCGCTGTAAAGCATCCAGAAACAGTTACCGTTTGCGTTGACATAGTCATAATAACCGTTTCCAACATTGGTGTATACTCTGTCAACACTGCTGATGAATGCGGAAGGAAGAGCAAGCTTGCAAAGGATTACGATAAAAAAAGTTGATATGAGAAAAAGGGAAAAGTTCGTAAGTATGCCGGCGAGGGAAACCCATATCATGTTCTTTCGCGGGTTTCTCATATTCCGTGAATCGACTGGAACAGGCTTTGCCCATCCGATCCCGATGAAAAGCATACACAGTGTGCCGGACAGACTCAGATGATCAAGCGGATTGAGCGATATTCTTCCTGCATCTCTTGCTGTTTCATCCCCGCTCCAATGCGCAGCTAAAGCATGAGCACATTCATGAAGGATCAATGCAAGCAGCATGGCCGGAATATACAGGCAGAGTGTTATCAGAATGCTTCTGATATCCTCACCCGATGAAAACAGCCGTGATAATAATCCCATATTCCCTCCGGATTTTATTTTCCAAGAACAGTATGCGCTTCATCAACAAGCGTGCTTAACAAATTGTCACTAAGAGTATCACCTGATCCGGGGACGATATCTGCAAGGAATTCGATGTTTCCCGCAGGACCTGTGATCGGTGAAAAAGTCATGTTCTGTACATGCCAGCCGAACGAGGGCGCAAAGTCACGTATCTCCTGTAATACACGCAAATGAACCGCCTTATCCCTTACAACTCCATTTTTGCCGACCTGTCCCTTTCCAGCTTCGAATTGAGGCTTTACAAGCGTAAGGAATCTGCCTTTCTCTCCCATGATTTGCGCTGCGACGGGAAGGATCAGTTTGATCGATATGAAACTGACATCCATGACTGTGAGAAACGGATGCATATCAAACATTTCCGGTGTAAGGGTACGCGCATTCGTTCTTTCCATCACTGTTACGCGCTCATCATTTCTGATTCGCCAGTCAAGCTGACCGTATCCGACATCTATTGCATAAACATGCTTCGCACCGTGGCGCAGCAGCACATCGGTGAAACCGCCCGTAGCAGCACCGATATCCATTGCTACAGCGTCCGTTACATCAGCATTGAAAGATACGATCGCTTTTTCAAGTTTATGCCCTCCGCGGGAAGCAAATGAATCTGTTTCTCCATGAAGATGAAGAAGAGTGATATCTTCCACTGTCTCGCTGGATTTGCTGATTTTTCTCTGATCATAGTATATCTGTCCTGCCATGATCATAGCCTGTGCTTTTTCACGACTCTGCGCAAGACCAGCTTCCACTGCCGCTACATCGGCACGTTTTTTCATAATGTTGTGATCTCCTTTATAATCCTGTCCGCAATACTTTCAGCATCAAGATGCACCATGCGAAGCAGATCCTTATGGCTGCCGTGCGGCAGGAATTCCTCTCCTGCGTTTAACAATGACAACCTGGGTGTAATATGTTTCCCGGCAAAATATGCGGCGATCTTTTCACCAAGTGACCCGGAATAAACGCTTTCTTCAGCAATGATAAAGGGAATGTTGACTTCTGAAAGACATTTCTCATCCACCATGCAGATCGTTGATGCATTGATCACCTTCACGGAAATACCTTTACCGGCACAGATATCGGCAGCCGCCAGCACCTGTGAAAGAGTGGAGGAATATGAAATGACCGCGGCATCGTTTCCTTCGCGTATAATGCTCCACTTTCCGGGAACAAAACACACATCAACATCTGAAAGCCTTTTCTTTTCCGCCTTTGGATAACGGATCGCAACCGGCATATTCTGCGAGAGCACCCATTTGATCTGCTGTTTCAGTTCCTTCAGGTTCACAGGAGCGAGAACAGTCAATCCCGGCACACAGGACAGAAAGCCTGTTCCGAACAATCCATGGTGACTGCTTCCGTCGTGACTGCCGATACCGGCCCTGTCGCAAAGCAAACAGACAGGCGCCTTCTGCATGGAAATATCTTCAATGATCTGATCAAATCCACGCTGCAGGAAACTGTCATATATGGCTGTGAACGGCCGCATGCCTCCAAGGGCCAGTCCCGCGGAAAGTGTAACGGCATGCTCTTCGGCGATACCTACATCGAACAGACGTCCGGGATATTTTTCAGCAAAATCCTTCATGCCTGTTCCGCCGGTCATAGCCGCGGTCACAACGCATATACGGTTATCTTCTGACGCATATTCCATCAGGATATCACAGGCGCTTTTACCAAAATCATAGTTGTCGTCAGCATCTATGGATCCGGTTTCAACACAGAACGGGGGTGTGCCGTGATAAAGATCCGGCCTGTCTTCCGCTGGATGATATCCGCTGCCTTTCTCTGTACAGACATGAAGGATGCATGGCTGATCGTAATCTTTGATCCGTTCGATCGACTTTGTCAGGGCTTTTACATTGTTTCCGTCAACAGGCCCGAAGTAGTGCAGGCCCATAGAGGAAAAGAATCTGTCACGGATAAACAACCCGCGCACCATGTTTTTGATTTTCTGGAAAAAGTCATGCAATGCTTTGCCGCAGAACGGTATCTTCAGCATAAAACTGCTTGTTCTCTTTTTCAGATTTTTCCAGCCTTTTGATGTGCGCAGATGGGTCAGATAATCGTTGAGCGCTCCGACATTCTTCGAGATGCTCATGCCGTTATCATTCAGAATGATCATCAGCTGAGAACCGTTGCTTCCGATGTCGTTCAATGCCTCATATGCCATACCGCCGGTGAGTGCGCCATCCCTGATGATCACAGCGATCTTTTTCTTTTCGCCTAAAAGATCTCTTGCTCTTGCCATACCGAGCGCGGCGGATATTCCGTTGCTTGCATGCCCCGAATTGAAACAGTCATATTCGCTTTCCTCAACACGCGGAAAGCCGCAGATGCCGCCGGTTTTTCTCAGCGTATCAAACTTTTCATAACGGTTTGTAAGAAGTTTGTGCGCATAGCACTGATGCCCCACATCAAAGATGATCTTATCTTCTGGACAGTTCAGTACACGGTGAAGCGCAACAGTCAGTTCCACGATCCCGAGATTGGAGGAAAGATGTCCGCCGTTTTTTGATACGACATCAATGATCTTGTCCCTGATCTCTTTGCACAGGATATCTGTTTGCTCAAATGACATTTGTTTCAACTGAGCAGGAGACTGGATCTTCTCAAGATACATACATTTTCCTCCTTTCGATCAATCGTTCAAAAACGATTTATTTTAGCATGAAATATTCTTATTGTAAACCGCTCACATACCACTTGACGAAAAATCAAGGGGGCTTTATAATTGATATATCATGTGTGAAAGAGGCGCAGCTATGAATTTCGATAAGCTTACCGCATATATCGATTCTCTTCAGTCGCTGGGCGTTCCGTCCGGCGATATGATCGTATATCGGGATCATGAAATGATCTACCGTCATATGTCCGGATATCGTGACCGCGTCATGTCTGTTCCGCTTACCGGAAAGGAAACATATTCTGTTTACTCCTGTTCAAAAGTAATGACTTCCTGTGCTGCCATGCAGCTTGTGGAAAAAGGACTGCTTGATCTTGATGAGAAGGTCAGCGCCTATCTTCCCGCTTTTGAAAACATAGTGGTAAGTGATGAAAACGGCTGTCACTCTCCCCTGCATCCTCTCACTATCCGTACTTTGATGAGCATGCAGGGCGGTTTGGATTATGATTTGAATGCCCAGTGCATCAAAGACGTGAATGATGCACGAAACGGCGCCGCCTCGACAAGGGAAATCGCTGAAGCACTGGCTTCAAAACCTTTGCATTTTGAGCCGGGCACGGATTTTATGTACTCTCTCTGTCATGACGTGCTTGCTGCCGTGATCGAGGTCGTTTCAGGGAAGAAATTCAGTGATTATCTGAAAGCGCATATCTGGGATCCAATCGGTCTTGAACATACCGGCTTTGAATTTACGCCTTATGTTTACGAGCATCAATGCGCGCAGTGGTGGTTTGAGGGCAATGATAAACCGCTGAAATATCTTGAAACGGATGATCTTGTATATAAGTTGTCAAGGAATTTTGAAAGCGGCGGTGCAGGCGTCATTACTACCACTGAAGATTATGCCAGATTCTCTGATGCGATCGCCTGTGAAGGCAGAACAAAGGACGGAGTTTCCATCCTGCTTCCTGAAACGATAAAACTCTGGAGTACTCCCCAGCTTTCTGAAAAGGCAAAGAGTACTTTTGATACCTGGTGCAGATACGGATATGATTACGCGCTCGGCGTACGCACCCGTGTGGATACCTCTATCGGACGCAAAGGTCCTATCGGTGAGTTCGGCTGGGATGGGGCGGCAGGAGCTTATACATTTATTGACCCGGTCAATCATCTTTCATGCTTCTTTGCCATGCATGTGCGCAATTTCGGCTACTGCTATGAGAATATCCATCCGACACTGCAAACACTGATTTATGAGGGCTTAGGGCTTTGATATTCAATCACACAAAATATAAAGTAAAATCATGAGAAGTGTAAGGATCTATTTATTCGGAAAATTTGAAATATGGGTTGATGATCATCGCGTTGATGAAAAGGTTTCGAAATCCCGAAAAAACAGCGCGCTTATTCAGTATCTCATCCTTCACCGTTCAGAGTGTGTTCAATACAGTGAACTGTATGATGTGCTTTGGCCGAACGGGGAAAACACAAATCCGGAGAGCAGTTTGAAGACGATGATCAGCCGTCTTCGCTCTGACTTTTCAAAGATCAGCAAACCTCTTGCAGATTGCATCGGTACAAGACACGGCTCCTATATTTGGAACGAGAACAGCGATGTGCTTGTTGATGTATATGAATTTGAGGATCTTTGTGCTCTGCTGAGCGGGATCAAGATTGTCAGGGAAAGTGATGAAAACAACTTTAAACGGCTCTATCATCTTTATCACGGAAATATTTCTTATTCCGCTTCTGAAGACAACTGGCTGATAAAAAAAAATCTGTATTATCGCAATCTTTACAAACTGTATGTCAACAAGCACGTGGATTTCCTTTGCAGCACAGATCAGTTTGAAAAAGCGATATCCGCATGCAAAGCGGCGCTGGAAATAGATCCCTTTGATGAGCAACTCCATATGCAGTTGATGAACGCTCAGGTAAAAAGCGGGCGAAAACATGATGCTCTGCTGCAATATGAGCACATATCAAATCTTTCCGCGCATTATCTTGGAACAGTCCCATCGGACGGATTGCAGGATTTTTATAAGGCCATTTCTTCACATGGGCGTCAGCTGGACGATGATATCGATGTGATCCATACTGAACTGCAGAATTTCGGTGAGACAAAAGGAGCTTTTGTCTGCGAATATTCCGTTTTCAAGGAAATATACAATCTGCAGCTCCGTGCAATCAGACGGAATCACGGATATAATATTTTCCTTGTGCTGATCATGCTGTCTCCTGTCGATAAAGTCGATAACAGCGGAAATCATCTCATCAGTGATGAAATGCAGATCCTTTTGAATGTGATGAAGAAGTGTCTCAGAAAAAGTGATACAGTATCCCGTTACTCGCCTACACTATATGTTGTAC
>PITV01000142.1 GCA_017577285.1 Clostridiales bacterium | reverse complement strand
GGCCGGAGCCCTCCGTTTTGCTGACCGCGGCGTTCTCCTCTCGTGTGAAGGCCTCGAACAGATGCTGCTGGAACTCCTCGGTCATGCCGATGCCGCTGTCCTTGATCTCGAAGCGGTAAACGACCTTCCCGTCCTCCACCCCGCCCAGCTGGCGGAGCTCATACCTCACCCAGCCGCCGTTGCGGGTGTACTTCACCGCGTTGGAAACCAGGTTGATGAGGATCTCGTTCATATGCAGCTCATCGGCGTAGATATAGGGGTTGGGGATATCCCCCATGACGGCCTCGAAATCGATATCCTTGGAGATGGCAAGCGCCTTGCTCATATGCTCCACGCTGGCGACAGAGAGCCGCACATCGCAGGGCGCCTCGTTCAGCACCAGATTGCCCGATTCGATGCGGCTCATCTCCAGTATATCGTTGATCAGGCTCAGCAGATGGCCGCCGGCCGTCTTGATCTTGCGGAAATTATCCTTCGCCATGTCGGGATCATCGGCATAGCGCAGGCCGATATCGGTATAGCCCATGATGGCGTTCATGGGGGTGCGGATATCGTGGCTCATGTTGAAGAGGAACTCGGTCTTGTACTGGCTGGCGGTCTCGGCGGTGGCGAGGGCCTGCTCCAGCTTCCGGTTCAGTTCCAGATCCTTCGCGGCCTGCTCTTCCTTCTCCCTGGCCTCGCGCATCCTGCTCTTGTAGATCGCGCCCAGAGAGAGCACCAGCAGCACGATGAAGATGAACACGATCCACAGGTTGTTCTCCACCACTTCCCTGAAGGTGTAGGGCCTCACGAAGGTGGTGAGCCACTTTTCGCGCAGCCGCTCCATTTCGCCGCTCATGCGCAGCTCCACGATGACATCATCGATCATTTTCTTGAGCCCGGGATCCCGGATGCCGTAGCACATCAGGCTCTGCCCGGCGCTGAAATACCCGTCGACGCCCGAAATATCCAGTTCCTTCAGCAGGGTAATGCCCACGGCCTGACGCACGATGACAAAATCGGCCTCCCCGGCCGCCAGCGCCTGCATGGCCGTGCGGTTGTCATCATACTGTCTGCAGTATTCCTTCAGCCCCAGCCGCTCCACCACGGGGGTGACATTGCCGTTTTTCATGATGGCGATGCGCTTTCCGTACAGATCATCCACAGATCTGACCTCGCGGGCGGAGTACACGATGAACTCGTCATCGGAGGTGGGCAGAGATTTCATCAGCAGATCCACCCCGGCAAAGCTGTCGGAGTAGTCGCAGGTCATCAGCAGGTCGGCTTCCTCGGCGTTCATAGCCCCGATGGCGTCATTCCAGTTCATCAGGCGCAGGTCCAGATTCATGTGCAGACGGTTCGCGATGATGGTGATCAGCTCCACATCGTAGCCGGAGAAGGATCCGTCCTCCGCGTAAAAGGAATAGGGGCTGTAATCGGCGTCCGTAATGACATGCAGGGTGCGGTCGTAGCAGTTATCGGCCTTCACCTCCACGGCGGGGCTGCTGTCAAACACGCCGCTGCGCAGGAGCATGACCAGAATGAACGCGACGACGACGACCGCCGCGATGATGATATTTACTTTTCTGTTCGCGATCTTTTTCATGCTTTCGTCCTCTTTCCGGAACAGAATGGATGCGGGCGGACGGCCCGCTTTCCCCTTTACGCGCGGCGCAGCAGCCCGGCCATGACGCCCAGCAGCTCGCTGAGGTTGATGGGCTTCGCCACATGGGCGTCCATGCCCGCCTCGCGGGACAGCCGCCGGTCCTCCTCAAAGGCATTGGCGGAAAGGGCGATGACGGGGATGCGGGCTTCGGGATACATGGCCCGGATGGCCCGGGTGGCCTCATATCCGTTCATGACGGGCATCTGGATATCCATAATGACGAAATCGTACCAGTCAGGCCCTTTCTCCTTCAGCCGCTCCACCGATTCGCGGCCGTCGCAGACAGTGTCCACGATGAAGCCCTCATCCTCCAGGATCTCGGAGGCGATCTCGCGGTTCAGCTCGTTATCCTCCACCAGCAGCACCTTTCTGCCGGTAAAATCGGGGATCTCGGGACGGGGCCGGGACTTTGAGCACACGGTCTCTCCCGACTGGGGATCCGTATAGATCTGTCCCTCCTGAAGGCGGAAGGGCAAAGTGACGGTAAAGGTGGTGCCCTCGCCCTGACTGCTCTCGCAGGTGACGGTGCCGCCCATCAGCTCCACAAAGGATTTGCACACCGCCATACCCAGGCCCGTGCCCTGGGTGACGGTATTGGTGCTGGTATGCTCCCGGGAGAACTGCTCGAACACGTGCTCGCGGAATTCCTCGCTCATGCCCACGCCGTTATCCGAAACGGTGTAGCGGTATATGCCCCGGCCCGGCTCGCTGCCGGTCTGCTCGCAGCGCACCTTCACATAGCCGCCCTCGCGGGTGTACTTGATGCTGTTGGAGATGATGTTCACGAACACCCGGTTGCAGAGGGTGAAATCGCAGTATACATAGCGGTCCCGGACAGGCCCGAATTCAAAGGACAGATCGATGCCCCTGGAATCGGCCATCTGGCGCATGATATTGTCGAAATTGGCAAAGCTCAGGTACACATCGCCGGGCTGCTCATCCACAGACGTGCTGCCGCTCTCCACCCGGCTCATATCCAGGATGCTGTTGATCAGCCCCAGCAGCAGCTGCCCGGCCTGCTGGGTCTTTTCCAGGCATTCCCGCACCTTTTCCCTGTCATCCAGGTGCTTCATGGCCATGCCGGTGAAGCCCAGCACGGCGTTCATGGGGGTGCGGATATCATGGCTCATATTGAAGAGGAACTCGGTCTTCGCCCGGTTGGCGGACTGGGCCTCCAGCTTTTCCCGCTCGGCCTTTTTCGCGCTGATGCGGCTGATGAGCAGGCCCATGTAGGCCGCCACATCCTTCATCATATCGATCTCCACATCCACGAAGACGTGGGGCTTGCGCACATAATGCACGGTGAGCAGGCCCGCCAGCCGTCCGTCCGACCACACCTGCTGCATGAAGGAGGACTTTGCCGGGCAGTCCGGGTGGGTGAGCGTTCCGTTCACGCCCGTGCGGCAGTCATCCATCAGCACGCAGCCGTCCTCGGCATACAGGGCGCTGTCCATGCGCGCGAAGGGGCAGCCGGCGCAGATCTCCTGCGGTATCTCCTCGATGCCCGGCGCGTTCAGCACATATCTGCGGCCTTCGGCACTGCGGAACATCACCTGATCGCAGCCGGTGAGCTGCAGGAAGCGGCTGCCGAAGAACTCCATGAACCTGGCGGGGTCGGGATCGTTATCCGCCACATAGGCCAGGGTCTCGGTGCGGAAGCGGGAGATGGCCAGTTCCATGATCCTGCGCTCCTCCTGCCGCCGGGCCGTCATGGCCTCCTCGGCGTTGAAGACGCCCACGATGATATGGGTCCTGTCCGCGTTTTTGTAAAGGATGCGCATGCGCACCCACACGTTGCCGGTATTCACCAGCAGCCTGTAGTACCAGTCGAAATAGCGGTTCTGCTCCAGCGCCTTGCGGATATAGGCGGCGGTCAGCACGTTCCGCACGTCCTCCCGGTCATCGTAGTAGACCACCCGGTCCACATTCTCCAGCGTATCGGCGAAGAAATCGCTGTTGTTGACCATGCGGCTGCTGATATCCCCCAGCGTCTGGCCCTTGATGTACATCTCATAGCGGCCGGTCTCCAGATCCACCTCGTAGAGGGATTCGAACTGATCCTCCAGCGCCAGGATGCGCATGTTGTTGTCGATCAGCGCCTGATGGGCGTCCTCCCTGTCCACGGTGGACTGGATATCGAAAATGACGCCGTCGATGCTCTTCAGGCTTCCGTCCTCCCGGCGGGTGCAGCGTCCGTAATCGTGGAACCAGCGGTAGCCGGTGCGGGTCATCCTGCGGTACTCGATATCAAAATCCAGCCCGCCGGGATGCTTTCTCTTCACCTTTTTCATCATGCTGTCCACACGGACCGCGTCATCCGGATGGATGGTGCTGATCCAGGTCGCGCCGGTCTCGTTGTATTCCTGCTCCGACGCGTAGCCCAGGATGCGGCAGTAGGAGCGGTCGTGAACGACACGGACCGCCTCGCCCTTCTCATCGTATTCGATATACCATTTTCCCGGTTCCAGCCGTTTTGATGTAAGCATATGTCACCCGGTCTTTCCGCGGGGCATGCCCCGCTGTATTTTTTTCCGCGGCGGAGGATCAGACAGTTTTCCTCACGTCCCGCCGCGCCGTGTCCGCGCTTTTCTATTTCAGGAAGCCCGCCAGTATCTCCTTCATTTTCGCGATATCGATGGGCTTGGCGATGTGCTCGTTCATGCCCGCCTCCAGGGCCAGCCTGCGGTCCTCCTCGAAGGCGTTGGCTGTCATGGCCAGGATGGGGATCTTCGAGATCTCCGTTCCCATCGCCCGTATCCGCCTCGTGGCCTCATAGCCGTCCATACGGGGCATCTGGATATCCATCAGCACCAGATCGTAATCGCCGGGGGCGGCATTCCTCATCATGTCCACCGCGATATCGCCGTCCGAAGCGGTGAAGACGGTGAACCCGCTCTCCTCCAGCAGTTCGGTGGCGATCTCCCGGTTCAGCTCGTTATCCTCCGCCAGCAGGATCCTCCTGCCGGAGAAATCATACGCGGGCCCGCTTTCGGCAGCCGGCTCAGCCTCCCCGTCGAAGCACCGGCTCAGCACGCGGCGCAGATCGGAGGGGAACATGGGCTTGGAGATGAAGGCGGTGACGCCGGCCTCCTTTGCCTCATCCTCGATATCCGACCAGTCGTAGCCGGTGAGGATGATGACGGGCGCGTCTTCACCGACGGCCATGCGCACCCGGCGGGCGGTCTCGATGCCGTTCATGTCGGGCATGAGCCAGTCGATGACATACACCCGGAAGGGATCGCCCTTCCTGCAGGCGGCCTGGGCGCGGATGACGGCCTCGCGGCCCGAGGTGCACCATTCATCCCGCATGCCGATATCCTCCAGCATGCCGCACACGGACAGGCAGGTGGTGGTATCATCATCCACCACCAGGGCGCGCAGGCCCTTCAGCCCGGGGAGCTCGGCGGGCGCCTGGGGCGAGGACTGCAGCTTGAAATCAAAGGTGACAGTGACCTCGGTGCCCTTGCCGGGCTCGCTCTCGATGCTGATGGTGCCGCCCATCATATCCACGATGTTTTTGGAGATGGCCATGCCCAGGCCCGTGCCCTGGATGCCGGAAACCGTGGAGGAGCGCACGCGGGTGAAGGGCTCGAAGATGGTGGACAGGAACTCTTTGCTCATGCCCATGCCGTTATCCTTCACCCGGAATTCATAGGAGGCGAAGCCGCCGGGCTTTACGGCGGTCTCGCTCACGCGCATGGTGACGGTGCCCCCCGCCGGGGTGTACTTGATGGCGTTGGAAAGCACGTTCAGCAGCACCTGATTGAGGCGCAGCCTGTCGCAGAAGATATCCTCATCGTTTACATCCACGGCGTCCACGAAGAAATCCAGCTGTTTGGCCTGGACATCCGACTGGACGATATCCCGCAGGGTGTGGATGATATCGGAAAGGTTCTCGGCCTTCTCGTTCAGGTTCATCTTGCCCGATTCGATGCGGCTCATATCCAGCACATCGTTGATCAGGCTCAGCAGATGTTCCGAGGACTGGGCGATCTTGCCCAGATAGTCCTTCACCTGCTCCCTGTTGTCGATATGACTGGCCGCCAGCCCCGTGTAGCCGATGATGGCGTTCATGGGGGTGCGGATATCGTGGGACATGTTGTTGAGGAAGGTGGTCTTGGCGCGGCTGGCGGACTGAGCCATGGAAAGGGCCTCCTCCAGCTGCTTCTGCTGGGCCTCCAGCTGCTTCTGCTGGTCGTTGATCCTGGACTGGTAGTCATCGATGCCCATGAAGGTGGCGACGATGGTGCTGGGCACCCCGTTCAGCCGGTCGATGACCTGCACAACAGCGCGGCGCCAGGGCTGGGACGCGGCGGAGAAGCGGTACTGGTACTCGCGGCGGTCCACATCCCGCAGCTCGTTCTTCAGGAACGCCGGATCGCCGATATTTTTCACAAGCTCATAATATTCGGGATCGCACTCGGCGGCGAAATCCGTCATAGCCAGGCTCCATATCCTGTCCTCCCGCTCCATCACGGAGGTGGACTCGGGGTGGCGGTAGATCCTGTAGCGGTCACGGTCCAGATCCACCAGGAAGGCGGAGATATACTCGGCCACCAGTTTCTCATTGATGTACTGGGCCATGATCTCCCTGTCCTTGTAGGTGAAGCCGATGGCGACGCCCCTGATCTGCCCCTCTTC
>PITV01000141.1 GCA_017577285.1 Clostridiales bacterium | reverse complement strand
AATTATGCGCGGTCTTGATAAACGGTATCTGTGCCACGGAAGCTCCTAGAATCAAAAGACGTTTTCTGGATTTTTCGTCATTCACGGCAATCACCCCGGTATTCTAATTTTTTTATATAAGTTATGTCCGTTTCACGGCTTTTACAGTTTCTCGATCTTGTAATCCTTATTCAACGAACGATTCCGCTTCTCCTCAGGAGGAAACTCCATATACTTCTTATAGGTCATCGTAAGAATCGTATCATACGCCTTGGGTATCCTTATCTTGAATCCGTCATAGTCAGCAAGATAAGTGTCCTCGATCATAGACTTTTCAAATTTCCGTCTGCCGTTTGCGGGAAGAATGCCCATGCCCACATATTTGCTTCCCTCGTAGGGATATGTACCGCAAAGTTTATCAAACCGTCTGCATAAAGCATCGGACGTAACGAAGAACAGGCCGTACTTTATCAATTTGGCTTTAAGGCCCTTCGTACCGGTATATTCATATTCCTTGGCACACCGCATGGATACGGCTTTGCGGATCTTCCTGAACAGTTTCTTCTGTTTTTCCGCCTCTTCAGGCACTCCGATAATTGGGAAAATGTCCACATGCAACGAATTTGTCCTGTAGCCGCGAAGACCTACTCTCGCAATCGGTCTGTGCGTTTCATTTTCGTTTCTGTATACGACCCAGTACTTTTCAGGCAGTTTTTTTTCAAGCACGCTCACTGCCTTTTTGTATATGCTGAAAGGCACGCCCAAATCAACATCGTAATCCCACGGAATAGGACCTGCGTGCCTTACGGTCGCCAGCATCGTACCGAATATGCCTGTGTAGGTTATGCCTTCTTTTTCAAAAATCCCGGCAATATTCTTCAGGATATCCGACGTATAATTCTGCATTTCCCGAATATTCATAGTCTCTGTCTCCCATTCTTTTTTTCAACACTTTGGAATGTCAATATCAACCGTTATTCTTGCATTTCCTGCGCAGTTTCTTCAACTTACCGGTAGCCAGCCGGACTACATCCTTCAGTGTTTCAATGCGCAGCAGTTTGACCATTACAAGGTACAGCGCGATACCAATCGCCGCTGCAGTGATAAGATGCAGATACTTGTTCGCGATCAGCCTACTTATATAATAGGCAGGGGCAATGGAAACGATCGACGCAGCAATAATCTTTCCGACAGTAAACGCCTCGCTACGCCAGGGAATATCAATATACTTACGCGCCAAAATGAGCTTGACGGTGGCCGCCGTAATCGTTGCGATCGATGTGGCAAGCGCCAGACCACCGATTCCCATCAGGGATGAAAGCAGGAAATTCAGCCCGACATTCAATGACACCGTGCCAATGCTGATAAACATCGGTGTTCTTGTGTCACCATGTCCGTAAAAGATATTGTTCAGCAGGCTTGAAATAGCGCCGAACAACAATCCGATACAGTAGTAGCAAAAGATCCCGGCAGTCGCTTCCGTTGATGCACTGTCAAACTTACCGCGCTCGAATGCCACACTGATCAAGGGAACTCTGAACAGGAACCCAGCAATAGAGACCGGAATGATCAGTATGCAGAAAATGTTGATTATCTTTGTCACGATCTTGCTGAGTTCCCGGCGCTTGTTCAGTGTGATCAGTTCGACCATCTGCGGATAAAGCGCTGTAGAAACAGCAGCGGAGATCAAGCCGCTTAAAACATGGGTCAGCCGGGTAGCATACTTCAGCGAAGAAACAGCACCTTTCCCCAGCCCGGACGCCATCATGCTGTCGACCAGTGTATTGATCTGGGTAATGCCGGCTGTCACCATTGCGGCAGGCAGCTTACGAAGCACATGCCGGAACTCATCATCGCGGAAGGATACATCCGGCTTATACCGATAATTCCAGTTGACAAAGGGAAGCTCGATCAGCAGGCGGCACATTGCACCAATGATCAGCGATACCGCCATCGCCCGGACACCCATTTCAGCGCCCAGCCGCTTGTACAGCAGAATGGCGCAGACCACGGGTGGGATATGCGATACCACTTCACGTATCTGACTCCCGAAGAAGCGGTTATGGCAGTGAAGCATGGAGGAATATGTTGACGCGACAATGATGAACAGATACATGGGTGCGGAAATGGTGACAAGATCTGCGCAAAGCGAAGCGGTCTCCTCATCAAATCCGGAGGCGACTACAGATACGACCTGCCGACTGAATATCATCAGCAGCGCCGCAACACACCCGGTAATGATCAGTAGCATGGTAATCATGCGGTTTGCCAGCCGGTTCGCCTGCTCATCTTCCCCTAGCGTCATGTGCCGTTTGTATGCGGGCAGAAAGACCTTGCTGATACCAATGCTCAGCATGGGATAAATCATATTCTGAATGCTGGTAACCATGGAAAAGGCATCTGCCGTGCTTCCGGTACCCATGTAATACGCGTTGACCGCTTCTGTTACATAAGACATGATCTTAGCCAGAACAGAAACTGCAATAATGATCAGCGCTCCTGATAACACCTTTTTACCGATTGTCTTGTTTTCACCATGAGATTCACTCATTTATAACTTCATTCCTACTTTCCCGCTGTGTGCGTTGTTAACGTTGCCAAGATTTTCCATGACAAAATGTTCAGTTCCAATCAATCCTGCAATACTCATTGATCAGAGGATCACGGAACCATTGCAATCCGCTGTTCCAGGATATCTTCTCAGAATAACCAAAGGCAGCTGCGGCTGCTTCTGTGGCCTTTCTGAGCAGATCTCTCTGATTGATCATTGCATAATACTCATTGGACTGCATGGAGTCGGCCGCTATATCAAAGGCAAGGACTGTCGCGTCATGAGCTGCTTCCAGTGCTTCATAAGCGGTCTGCTGTTCCGGTGACCAGTTTCCCTGTGTCTTTGCGTATTCCATCACATTGCGGGCGATCTTTATTGTGCGCACAGTAGTGAACCCCTTGGACTTCAGCCATTCGGTATAGCGGTAGCTCACATAAGGCAATTCGGCCGCCTCGATCCCGAATACTTTCAGAAGCACTTCCTGCCGCTTGTCCTGTTTTGTGAAGTTGAAGTTCCATTCGCCAAGGCCGAGCATATATACGGAGTCAAACACATAACTTTCAATACTGCCGCTGTCAAGCTTCGTAAACACCTTGTACAGCTTGTTATAGCTGGCATTTTTGATATTTGTATAGAAATTGATATCGCCGCTCATGGCCTTGTTCCATAATTTCGCGATCAAATTTGGATGAGATGTGAGTTTCTTGAAAATTGCGATCATCATCTTGCGTTGACGGCCGGTACGTCCCATATCAGTGCCCTCAACTGTGGCATTTCTTCTAGCCCTAACATAGTTAAAAACATCCCATCCATCCATATGTTGCTCACCGGCATAATAACGCTTTGAACCACCTTTTTTCGCGGTCGCTCTGTAGGTCATCTCCAAATTGAAATCCACACCCCCTATTACATCACACAGGGTGATCATGGCCTCCACATCCACCGCTGCATAGGCATCAATTCTAACGCCGCCGCACAACCAACTGACTGCTTCACAAGCCCTCTCAAAGCCCTCTTCTATCGTGTCTGCGCAGTTGAACGCCGCGTTCAGTTTATATATGCCATTTATACCGGGTACATAGACAAGCGTGTCTCGTGGTAAACTCAACAAGCGGACCTTGTTATCTGTCTGATCAATTGAAACAACAATAACGGCATCTGTATGGCACCCGGAAATATCCTGCTTTCCCTTACTGTGTTTACCACTGGTAGCAAAGGGAAGTTCCGGAAGGGTGTAATCAATACCCAGAATAAGTATATTAAACAGTTTATGGTCGGTATCAACATACTTGACAGGTTGAGGATCTATAATCTGATTTTCCGATTTGATCTCAGCCTGCCCGTTCAACACCGCGATAAATACCAGTACAAACATCACCGCCGCAGCAATCATTCTTTTCATTCGGAAACCTCCCACAAAAAATGCTGTAATACCATGTAAGCTATCTCGCTCCTGCACCGGATACATCGTGCTACAACCGCTTCAGTTCAACAAGATTGAGAAACAAAACTATAATGTGCTAAACATTTTCTTCATCAAGTTGCTCATCTTCAATCTTTGCCATGACATGTTCTCTATATTTCCTTTCAGTAATAACAAAGACAAATGTTAATAACCACCAGTAAGGAAGACGACGCATGGAAAAACCACCCATTCCATAGGCATACAGAGTCGCAATCAGCGGAATAAAATAGCTGTCGCTCGTGGCATTTCTAATAATTCGAATTGTAAACCAAATTAGTATCAATACGGCAACGATACCACCAGCAGCCAAAATTTCCAAATAAGTATTATGGAATTCCATATCATATCCGCTGCTACTTTCCGAATGGGTTCCCGGACCTGTACCAAAGATGGGCGAAATATTGAAACTTTCTGTGATATGAGAGAACAGCGACAAACGTCCCAAGCCGTTTTTGTCGCTTGAAATCCAATTATAAATGAATTCAATGATCTGTCCAAACAGCACAACAACCAGCAAAGCAATGATCAGTGTTTCAATAACCATGATTCCTGCTTTCAATTTTCTGCTTGTTCCGAGGTTGGCTGTAAACACATACACCCCAACTAAGAAAGATGCCGCAAGCGCCGCCAAACCTGAAGAGGACTCTGTTGCAATTTCCATTACCAGCGAGACTGCAGCCATTATGATTGAAAACAGCATATGCCGCTTAACCATCACGTTGCGAAGAAAATATATAGCAATACCGCAGAGAAGAAGCGATACCTGATGCGGATTGAGCGCGCCTCCCGAAAACCGTCTGCCGTGATACCACAACTCGATTCCAAAGAGGGAAGAACTAATCACTCTGGAATAAATGTAGAGGAACAAAAACCAAAGTGCCGCGACAGCAGCTCCGACAAACAATACTCTTTCAGTATATTCTGTGTCTTTCTTGTAAAAGCCTACATAGATCATACATGAAATGTAACCCAGGTAAAGCCATGTCAGTAAACTTGTCGGTTTGGTCTCTTCTGGAGTGGCATACAGCCCAATCACTGTTCCTATCGAAAGAGATATAATGAATAAGACAAAAAACTTCAGAATACCGGAAAAAATGATTTTTTTGATATTCAGATAGCGAAGAGACCAAACAAGGCATAGAACTTCTCCGGGGCCGACCTTCCATACACGGAGCTGTGTCATGGGCGATAACGCAAATCCGAGTACCAAAATCCAGTCCCAAAGGTCAATTTTCCATTCTCTTTTCAGAATCAATCGGTCCATATTTCTAAATCCTGTTCTGTTTGCATAGTAGGCAGCCTGTCAGCAGATCAGTTTTCCGGATTATATTTTCTCAGTTCAAAATCCTTGCCAAACAAATAATCCGCATCATCAGGTGTGTATTGTACATAGCCGCTCCAGGGATAGAATGTCAGTTCACCAAAGTAGATTTTTCCATCAACATTATACATATCAACTCTGACATACGGGAAATCACCCGCCAGCGTCTCAGCGATACGAAGCATCTCGTTGAAATTTTCAGGTTTTGGGATCTCCCGGTCACAGGCAGGACAGTCGCTCGTGATGTGCAGGTTATTCCACTCTCTGTCATAGAAATTTCTTTTATGTCCAATATATCGATCAGTATCTACAACAATGTATTTAGCCTTTCCGCTATAGCAGAAAATCTTGTAATCATCCATCCCGGCTTCCGGATTTTGTGTATTTATCAGCAGTTCTTCGCAAATGATACCGGGATCCGTTCCGTAGTATGCCCACTCTCTTCCGCCGCCCCGGGCTCCCTTTTTATGGGTTTCCAGTTTCTCCGTGATCTCATTGATATCCAGCTTGTTCTTGTCATCGCAGATAACAACGTTCAAACCACCGCCGCCCCCGACAGTCTTTAAGACAAAACTGTTTGGAAGCGAATTCCAGTCAATGGCGTTCACATTCTCATAATGTCCGTACAATTTTACAAGAATATCTTCCAGTCCTTTTTCTTTTACATATTCACGCGCCGTGAACTTATTAACACATGCGTGCATCAGCGGATCACGGTAATTGATCTTATACCATTGCAGTTTTTCACTGAAACGCTTCGGATCCTTTAAGTCGAGTTTGCGACCCAGTTTGATACGATACTGAACCTTCAGCATTGTTTTGTCCGGTACAAACTTCAATAATCTCAAAACCGCTTTGCGGCTCTTCCTCGTCTTGAAAATCTTTTTATAATTCATAAATGCCTCCAAACACCGTTAAAATCAAACCGGACTCTATACAACTGTCTAAAAAACGAACGGTTATACTTTTTTGATCTCGTCCAGATACTTCCCGACAACAACGTTCCTGTCAAAAACACGCTCAACCTTGGAA
>PITV01000140.1 GCA_017577285.1 Clostridiales bacterium | reverse complement strand
CTGTTCCATCAGCGTCACCTGTATCAGCCCGTTCACCAGTTCCGGGCTCAGAAAGCGCAGTATCCATGACGGGATGCCCACCAGCTCCGAAGCCTGTCTCAGTTCCTCCCCCTCCAAACCGCAGCCGTCCGGATCCACCTCCTCCAGCAGATCACAGACCAGATCCCAAAGTATCTCCAGCAGCGATCTGTCCTCCTCATCCCGATCCGCGGAAGAACGGTCGTCATAGATCTCCAGCGCCAGCGTGTCACATTCATCCAGCACGGCTTCGATCCCCGCCACGGGGAACATATCAGGCACGCTGACATGCACCGTGCCCAGCAGATAGATGCAGTTACCCCTTCCGTCTGTCACGCGCCATATGCGCGGCGTGCTTTCCGACAGACCGCCCGCGGAAAAAACGAACACGAACAGAAGGCAGAGGATGATACTTGCCGCTTTTTTCATACAGATTTCTTTTCCTTTCACGATCCTATATCTTCAGTACCGGAGGCGGCAGGCCTCCGCTTTATTATACGAATCTGTCCCTTCACGGGACAATCCTTCCGTTTCGCGGCGCATGCAAAAGGCAGCCGTTTCAGATCGAAGCGGCTGCCCGGAACAAACGATATTCAGATTTACAGCAGGTCGGCGTCCTTGGCGGGAATGCCGTATTTTTCGATGACATAGTCCATATCCTTGTCGCCGCGGCCGGACAGGTTGATCAGGATGGAACCGGTCTTCATCTGCTTGGCGAGGCGGATGGCGTGGGCCACGGCATGGCTGCTCTCCACGGCGGGGATGATGCCCTCGTAGCGGCTCAGGGCGAAGAAGGCGCGGATGGCTTCCTCATCGCTGACGGTGTCATAGGTCACTCTGCCCAGATCGTGCAGGAAGGCATGCTCGGGGCCGGAGGAGGGATAATCCAGACCGGAGGCCACGGAATACACGGGAGCGGGCTCGCCGTTTTCATCCTTCAGCATGATGGAATTGAAGCCGTGCATGACGCCCTCGGTGCCGTAGGTCAGGCTGGCGGCATGATCGCCCAGCTTGGGACCGCGTCCCAGAGGCTCGACGCCGTAGATCTTCACAGGATCATTCAGGAAGCCGTAGAAGAAACCGGCGCTGTTGCTTCCGCCGCCCACACAGGCGGTGATGATATCAGGCAGTTCGCCCGTCATATCCAGGAACTGTTCGCGGGCTTCGATACCCACAATGCTCTGGAAATCGCGCACCATCATGGGGAAAGGATGAGGCCCGAGCACGGAGCCGATGCAGTAGATGCAATCCTTGTATTCACGGGCATAGGCGGCGAAGGCGGCGTCCACCGCTTCCTTCAGCGTCTGCAGACCGTCAGTGACTTCCACCACATTGGCGCCCAGGATCTTCATGCGGGCCACATTGGGAGCCTGCTTCTTGATATCCACGCTGCCCATGTAAATGTCGCATTCCAGTCCGAAATAGGCGGCGGCGGTGGCCAGAGCCACGCCGTGCTGACCGGCGCCGGTCTCGGCGATGATCTTCTTCTTGCCCATGTACTTGGCTAGCAGAGCCTCGCCCATGCAGTGGTTCAGCTTGTGAGCGCCGGAGTGGTTCAGATCCTCGCGCTTGCAGTACAGCTGCACATTGCCGATGGCGCCGGACAGACGCTCCAGATGGCTGATGGGAGTGGGACGTCCCTGGAATTCCTTGCGGATGCGGCGAAGCTCTGCGATGAACTTGCGGCTCTTGCAGATGGTGAAATAGGCCTCGGTGATCTCCGCCATGGCGGCCTTGAGCTCATCAGAGATGTACACGCCGCCGTATTTGCCGAAATAGCCGTTGGCATCGGGATAGTTCTTGAAATAGGTGTCGAAGTCGATTCCGTTGAAGATCATGGTTCCTCCTTTTTCCTGTCATCACAGGCTCGCGGTATTTTTCTTTGCCCCCGCGCGGGATCATATGATTCTGATGGAAGGGCCCGCCTCAAAAAGAAAACGCCCCAAGCATCTGCTTGAGACGGAAACATCCGCGGTACCACTCAAATTGACCTTTCGGTCCACTCATTCCCCGTGCCATCACACAGGCCGCCATGATAACGGGTGCAGATCCCGTCGCTCCCTACAGAAACTTTCGGAAGCGCCCTCGAAAGTCCATTCACCGTCTGTTCCCTGCCGCATTTCCACCATCGGCGGCTCTCTCTGAGGGATGAAAACGGTTACTCCTCTTCCTCACCGGTTTACGCGTGTATCATATGCCCGAAACACCGATTTGTCAATCATCTGAGATTGTTTTTCTGCTGTTTGTCATATCACCGGGCCAGATATGACATGAACACTATTCCCGCTTCCGGGGATGGAGCAGGCCGTCAAACCAGTCCGCCACCCTGTAGGAAATGCGGCTGTGCTTTTTCATCTCCACGGCGGCATCCAGCGCGCCCTGACGGAACTGCCGGTTATCCGGCTCAAAGCGCACCGCCTCACGGAAGGACTGATGCGCCGATGAATACTGCTTGAGTCCCATGAGGGCTTTTCCCTGCAGATAGAACCATTTCCCGTCCTTGTACTGGGCGCGGCACAGCTGCATCAGGGCGCTTTCATAGGAGCCGTGCTCCAGCATCCTTTCCGCCATGCTCTCCGCCGCTTCCGTGCTGATACGCACCGAGCTGGCGGGACGCTTCAGGGAAAGAGACATGGCCTCCTCGTAGGCCACATTGATCTGGGTCATCTTTTCCTGCGCGATCTGCTGCTGCATGCTTCCCTGCTCAAACTGATCGGGATGGAACATCTTCGCCATTTTTCTGTAGGCGTCATGCACCGCGGCCTGATCGGCTTCCGGCGTCAGACCCAATGTTTCAAACGCGTTCACGGTGTTCCTCCTGTCAGATCTCTTCCCTGCGGATATCGGCACCCAGTGCCCGCAGTTTTTCTTCCAGATGCTCGTAGCCGCGCTCGATAAATCCGGGATCATAGATCTCGGTGACTCCCTTGGCCATGAGCCCGGCCACCACCAGGGCGGCGCCGGCGCGCAGGTCCGTGGCCTTCACAGGCGCGCCGTACAGTTCGGTAACGCCATCGATCACGGCGGTCTTATCCAGTATATTGACGCGGGCGCCCATGCGGCGCATCTCGTTCAGGTGCTTGAAGCGGTCTTCAAATATCGTTTCCGTAACCATGCTGTTCCCGCCGGCACGGCAGAGCATCGCGCTCATAGGCTGCTGCAGATCCGTGGGGAAACCGGGATACTCCTGGGTTTTGATATTCACAGCCCGGTGTCCGCGCACAGTGCGCACCCGGATGGCGTCATCGCTGTCGGTCACCAGAACGCCCATCTCCAGCAGTTTCGCCGTCAGGGATTCCATATGGGTGGGGATGCAGCCGTGAATGGTGACATCTCCCCGGGTGGCGGCGGCGGCGATCATCAGCGTGCCGGTCTCGATCTGATCCGGAATGACGGTATAGGTGCTTCCGTGCAGATGCTCCACGCCCTGGATGCGGATGGTATCGGTACCGGCGCCCTTCACTTTGGCGCCCATGGAGTTCAGGAAGTTGGCAAGGTCGACCACGTGGGGCTCGCGGGCGGCGTTATGTATCACAGAGATGCCGTTCGCCTTTGCCGCGGCCAGCATCACATTGATGGTCCCGCCCACGGTGATGCGGTCAAAGAACACATTGTTGCCGATCATTTCGCCTTCAGCGAAGATGGTGGCACCCCTCTCCTCCACACGGGCTCCCAGCGCGCGGAAGCCTTTGATGTGCAGGTCAAAAGGACGGTTGCCGATGGCGCAGCCGCCGGGATAGCCCACTTCAGCCTTCCCGCAGCGGCCCAGCAGCGCGCCCAACAGATAATAACTGGCGCGCATCCGGTTCGTGATGGAATAGGGAACCGTCACATCACAGGAAGGACGGGGATCGATGGTGGCAGTCTTGTCATCGGGACGGTAATCCACTTTGCAGCCGATCAGCTCCATAATCTCCATCAGGACATGAACATCTTCTATATCAGGCAGATTCTCCAGCGTGCACACATCATCACTGAGCAGAACGGCAGGGATAAGGGCACAGGCTGTATTCTTACCGCCGGAAACATATGTCTCACCCACGAGCGGGATGCCGCCCGTAATGCACAGCTTATAGTGATCCATCGTTCCTCCTCAACATCTACAACGCAAAAAGCGCATAAAATACCACATATAGTATATCATAAAGCATTTTGTTCGTAAAGCACTTTTTTGCCCGTATTCAGTGTTTACAGATGTAAACATGCGGATCTGCCCGCTTTCCGGACGGCTTTTCCCCCCTTTCCGGGTCGGGAAACGCGCCACGGCTGTTTCCGGCACAAAAAAAACCGGAGCCTCCGCATAAACGGGAAGCCCCGGCAGAACGCCGCGCCGGATCAGAAGGACTGATTGACGATGGCATCGGGATCCAGAGAATAGCCTTTCAGCAGCATGATCAGGCAGATGATGAGGCTGACGATGCCGATGATCATCCCCAGGGTGCCGAAGATCGTGTTCTGACCCCTGGCCTTTGCCTTTTTCCGCCCGGTCGCGGATACGATGACAGACGCCAGCGGGCCCAGTCCGTAAAAACCAAGCACGAAGAACGTCACGATAGACATAACGAAACCGGCAATGCACAGCCCGTTCACAGATTTCTTTTCACTCATAGTCGCATTCCTCATTTACGCAGTTTGTCGGTATACGCCGTCACTGTTCCTTCTGCAGCGCTTCGTTGTAGGCATCCAGTTCCTTCGTGTTTCCGTATACGAAGTGATCGGGAAGGATCTCGAACCAGATAGGCTTGTCCACAGAATAGTCATGGACGGAAGGATCGTATACCAGCAGTTTCTTATCCCGCTCAAGATAGGGATTGGGATAGGGAACGGCGGAAAGCAGCGCCTGGGTGTAGGGATGCAGCGGATGACGGAACAGTTCCTCGGATTCCGCCAGTTCCACGATGCGGCCCTTGTGGATAACGGCGATACGGTCCGAAATGAAACGCACCACCGAAAGATCGTGAGCGATGAACATGTAGGTCAGGCCGCGGCTGGCCTTCAGATCGTTCAGCAGGTTCAGCACCTGGGCGCGGATGGACACATCCAGAGCGCTGATGGGCTCATCGGCCACGATGAACTCGGGCTGCATGATCAGGCTGCGGGCAATACCGATGCGCTGACGCTGACCGCCGGAGAACTCATGGGGGAAGCGGCTGGAGAATTCAGGCAGAAGGCCCACTTCCTCCAGGGCTGTCTGCACCTTCTCATCCAGATCGTTGCTGTCCTTGTACATATGGAAGTTCAGCAGACCTTCTGAGACGATGTAATTGACCTTGGCGCGCTCGTTCAGGCTGGCCATGGGATCCTGGAAGATCATCTGGCACTTGCGGATGACCTCACGGTCCACATCCTTGCTGATCTTGCCGGAAATGCGTTCTCCCTTGAAGAGCACCTCGCCGGCGGTGATAGGATTGATGCGGACGATGGCGCGGCCGATGGTGGTCTTTCCCGATCCGCTCTCGCCCACCAGAGCGAATGTCTCGCCCTTGTAGATCTCAAAGTTGACATCATCGACAGCCACGAACTTCTTTTTGCCGCTGCCGAAGGTCACCTGCATGTTCTTCACCTCGATGAGGGTCTCCCTGTTGGGATCCTCATGGGGATGGCGGATATTGGCGCTGCTCTGGGCGTTCATGGCGTTATTGCCCAGACGCGCGATGGTATCGTTCTGCTCCACCTGCGGGGCTCTGGGGTCCAGCAGCCAGGTCTTGGCCATATGGGTGGGAGAAACATCGTAGAAGGGCGGTTCCTTCAGGAAATCGATATTCAGCGCCTGCTTGTTACGGGGCGCGAAAGCGTCACCCACCACCTTGTTGAACAGGTTGGGAGGCGTACCGTCGATGGCGGGCAGCTTTTCGCCCTTGATGCCCAGCTGGGGCATGGCGGAGAGCAGCGCGCAGGTGTAGGGATGCTTGGGGTTGAAGAAGATCTCGTTGACCATACCCACTTCCACGATCTGGCCGGCATACATGACGGCCACGCGGTCGGCCACATTGGCCACCACGCCCAAATCGTGGGTGATATAGATGATGGTCATATGATGATCGCGCTGCAGACGGCGGATCAGGTCCAGGATCTGGGCCTGAATGGTCACGTCCAGAGCCGTTGTGGGCTCATCGCAGATCAGGATCTGAGGGTTGCAGGCCACGGCAATGGCGATGACCACGCGCTGGCGCATACCGCCGGAAAACTCATGGGGATACTGCTTGTAGCGCTTCTCGGGATAGGGAATGCCGACAGTTTCCAGCATTTCAAGGGTCTTGGCGCGGGCAGCGGCCCCCTTCAGGCCCTGATGCAGCTCGATGGCTTCCTGGATCTGCTTTCCGACCGTCTTCAGG
>PITV01000139.1 GCA_017577285.1 Clostridiales bacterium | reverse complement strand
GTCTACGACATGGAACTGCTCAAGTAATCAGTATTGCGTGAGGGGCTGCCGTGAAGGCGGCCCCTCCTTATTTGACATCAATTGATCTGAGTGACAATGGAGATGCTGAAGATGAAAAAGAAGATCGCCCTTTGCCTGATACTGACGCTTGTGATGGTGTGCGTGAACGGATGCGCGGACATTGGTCTTTTTGAAGACCCTGACGCGGAAGAAACGATATGCGTCGATCTTTCCGTCCATGCCGGCATGCCTTTGTTCAAGCGGCAGAATGTATTTTCACCTTCGCATTCATTTGTCGGGGATATGGCCGCCGAATTTGTCCGGGACGCGCACTTGCTGAAGGAGATGTACACCGAGAACCAGCGTGTGGATCTGTTCATGGGCAACGGAGGGATCGGCGGAAGCATCGGCCTGGGAACGGCAGACCGTATCCAGTACAACTACATGGCATTGGATGCCGCGCTGAAACAATTCTACAAAAACGGCGTACTGCCGTATATCTGCTTTTTTGCCACACCGAAGGCATTGTATGATAAATCTGCCGCGATGACTAATTACTGGAAATATCCGCCGGTCGATATGGAACTGTGGGGAGAAGTGTGCGGGAAGATCACGACCCACTACAGGGATCTCGGCTGGCCGCTGGCTGCGTATGAAATCTGGAATGAACCGGACTGGTTTGACCGCTCCGTCAATGCGAAAGCATTTTACTGCGGGACCTGGGAGGAGTACATTGAAATATACAGGTACGCTGTAAACGGCATAAGGGAGGCAAATCCCTATGCTTCTGTCGGAGGACTTTCTCTGGCGACTTTCAGTGATGAATATATGAACGGTGATGTGGACCGGTTTCTGACGTATGTCCGTGATAACGGATTGCCGCTGGATTTTATCTCCTATCACTGCTATGTTCCTGATAATTATCCTGAATATACTTCGCAGGCTAACAGAGCGCTGAGCGGATACGGTGACGCTTTCGACTCTGTCGGGCTGCACCTGAACGAGTTTCATGTGTCCGGTTCCACTTCCACGACCTCCACAGAAAAGTGTGTATCCGGCATGATGGATGCTCTGATGTACTTTATTGAGACCCCGCAGATCACTAGCGTGAACTGGGCCTGTTTCCGTGAAAGCAGCGAGGGGATCGGAATGATCAACAGCCGCAACGGGAAACGCTATGCCGCGTATCATCTGCTGTCATTCTACAACCGTATGCCGGTCGGAAGGGTGCAGATGGAGGGCACACATTACATCAGAGGGTTTGCATCCGCGGATGATGACAGAGCGGGAGCTCTTCTCTATAACCGCACCTGGAAGGACAGAGAAAGCAACATTGTGATCAAAGGTATTCCGTATGAAACCTATGACATAACCGTATACGGGATCGATGAGAACAACAGCAACTACGGCCGGAACGGCGGCAGTGATGAAGCAGGCGTGATCTGGGAGAAGAAGGGTGCGAGCGGAAGCGGGCAGAGCTTCAAACTGATGCTTTCCAGCGGCTCTGTGGCATTTGTCGAGATCGTTTCCTGCGAAGCGGGTGAACACGGGATCCCGACTGTTTATGACGGTACCGGCAATGTTCTGCAGGGCGGGGTCGCGACCGTACTGAAACGCGAATACTATTTTGAAGACCGTGAATCGACCATGTTTTCAGAGTTTGATCTTGCTTCCTTCAGCGCCTGGGTCGGTATGGGAAACAGGGATACCGGGGTGAGCAGGGGCTCTGTATATCTGGAGAATGTTCCTGATACCCTTGCTGCCTGTCCCGGAATGTATGAGGGAGAAGCGGGGCGTGGCGAATACAGGATCACCATTGAATATCTGGATGGAAACGCTCAGGCATATGCCGTTCACCGTTATACTGCCGGAGACGGATCACTGTGCTTTGGAACGGATATCCCTGTTATCAGTGAAGACTGGCAGGGCGGTGTTGTCAGGATCACCTATGAAATGAAGGACTGCGGAAGCAATCATACGATGAGGATCTGCTTCACGAAATAAGTGAATGAAGAGGGTATAGTCAAATGAAAACGTTGATGATCCCGGGATTCCCGGAGGGACTGACCGCTACAGGCGATGCACTGAAACTGAAACAGCAGGGGGATGAACCGCATGCCCCGTCCTTTGAGAGCCTGCATCTGTCGAGTGAATGGCGTGTGTTTGCCGATGACCGGGAGGTTCCTGTCTATGCGACCGCGGTTACCCGGGGAGGGCCGCATTCGTTTGCCAAGTTCAGATATGAGGGCGATGAGAAGGTCACCATACGCCTTGTGCGCAACGAAACGGTCAGGAGCGCTGTGCTGGAACCCGTGTCCATGGAGCTTGTGCCGGACATCGATGGCAATACGGTGACATTTGAACTGGACAGACCGGCACATATTACCTGCCTTGTCAACGGTGATATTGAGCAGCCTGTTACGGTGAATGTGCTCCCGGTGCGTCATGAGGAACCCGGCGGGACGGAAGAAAAGCATTTTTCTGCGGGACTTCACTATATAGACTATATCGATCTTGAAGACGGGGACGTGCTTTACGCTGAGGACGGCGCGGTGATCATCGCAAAGCCGCATCCTGAAACGGAAAAGGCTTTGAACGAGCATGATTGGGCGGGAAAAAGAAATTTCAGGACCTGTATTCTGGCAAATGAGAAAAAAAACATCCGCATCTGCGGCGGCGGGATCATTGATTTTTCGCTGCTGGACTGGCATGAGCGGAACTGTATCGTTCTGAAAGGTTGCGACGGCGTGAGCGTGGAGGATATCACACTGGTAAACGCGCCCAGCTGGAACCTGAACATTACCGGCTGTGATCATGTGCAGGTAGATAATGTCTCCGTTTACGGATATCGTGAAAACAGCGACGGGATCGATATCGTCAGCAGTACGGATGTTTATGTACATGACTGTTTCCTGAGAACGGGAGATGACGCGGTAGTCGTCAAGGCGATGGTGAAGCCTCCTCGTACCGGCGGAAAGGATATCCGCTGCGAAAGATGCACCGTATGGAATGATAAAGTGCGCTGCTTCGGGATCGCGGCGGAATCGGTGAACGATATTTCGGATGTATATTTTGGTGATTGCGATGTGATCCGCTCTTATGCCGATTGGACACTGGAGCTGGGAGCGCTTGTTGTGTATATCTGCGATTGCGCTCTGGTGGATCATGTGGTTTTTGAGAACATACGCATCGAGCATGAAAAGCATCTCGGCGCTCATGTGATGATCACAAAGGATTTCTGGTCAAAAACGAAAGAGGCCGGAAACATCCGCCATGTGCTGTTCAAAGACATTTCTCTTCCGGAGGGAGTCGGGTGCAGAGTCGCGGGCTATGATGAGGGGCATACAGTCAGCGGCGTACGGTTCGAAGGGCTTATCCGCGGAGGGAAGAAGGAAAGAACACTTGCGGATGCCGGGATCGAAGTGTGCGGCTATGCCGATCATGTTACGATAGAGTAAGGGGTGATATACTGTGATGCAGACCGGTGATATCCATATCAGAGATCCGTTCGTTCTGCCGTATAACGGCATATATTATTTGTACGGAACGAGAGGATCGACTGCCTGGGGAATGGCAAACGGGTTTGATGTATATTGCAGTACAGATCTGGAAAACTGGGACGGCCCTTATGCTGTTTTTGAAAATGACGGCTCGTTCTGGGCGGACCGGCATTACTGGGCGCCCGAAGTGCATCAGTGGCATGACAGATTTTATATGTTCGCCAGTTTCAAGAATGAAACGGTTCACAGAGGAACCGCTGTTCTGGTTGCGGATACGCCCCGGGGTCCGTTTGCGCCTCTTTCCAATGGACCTGTTACCCCGAGGGAATGGGAATGCCTTGACGGCACATTCTATGTGAGCAGGGATGAGAAACCGTACATGGTGTTCTGCCATGAATGGGTACAGGCAGGGGACGGGGAGATCCTCGCGATGCCTCTGACAGATGATCTTTCAGCGCCGGACGGGGAGCCCCGTCTGCTTTTCAAGGCCAGTGAAGCCCCGTGGTGCACGCAGGTCACGCACTCATCCGGCGTTAAAGGCTTTGTGACGGACGGCCCCTTCTTCTGGCGCACAGGATCCGGAAACCTGATTTGCCTGTGGGCAAGTTTTCACAACAATGATTATACCGAGGGAATGGCTGTATCGGATAACGGTGAGATCAGCGGAAGATTCGTGCAGGCGGCCCCGCTTTTTGAGAAGGACGGCGGTCACGCGATGGTTTTCAGGGCGTTTGACGGAAGGATCATCATGACACTGCACAGCCCCAACAATCATCCTTTTGAAAGACCTTTCTTTATCGAGTGCATCGAAAAGGACGGGCTTCTGGCCAGAAAGTGAGAAGAAGATGAAGTACTTTCACGTAAACGGCGTGCGCAAGCCTGTATCAAGGATCATATACGGATGTATCGCGCAGGTGATGATGGAAGGCGGAAACGCCGACCGGCTCCTGGATATGGTTTATGAGCAGGGGATCAACTGCTTTGATACGGCTGAGAACTACGGACGGAGCGAGATATCGCTTGCATCGTGGATCAAAAGACGGCATCTGGAGGACAAGGTAACAGTCATAACAAAGGGATGCCACCCGTACGGTCATTCGAGAGTGACGCCGCAGGATCTGCGCAGTGACTTTACGCAGTCCGTGGAGAGATTCGGGCATATCGATGTGTATCTGCTCCACAGGGATGATGAAACGCAGTCGGTGGGGCCCATAATGGAGGAACTGCACCGCTGTGTAAGTGCCGGGCTGACGGACGCGATCGGGGTTTCAAACTGGAGCGTGGAGCGGATCAGGGAAGCCAATGCGTATGCCGCTCAGCATCAGCTGACACCTTTTACCGTGAACAGCCCGAACATCGCGCTGGCGCATCAGACAACGGATATATGGGGATACGGCTGCAAATGCCTTTCCGGAAAAGAGCATGAAGAGGAGAGGAAAGAGTGCGGGCGGATGGGCGTTTCGATCTTCGCCTATTCCGCGCTGGCAAGAGGCTTTTTTTCCGGCAGAACGAAGGAACAGCTGAGCGGATCTCTTGATCCTGCCACAGCGGCGGCTTTTTGCACGCCTGAAAATTTCATGCGGCTTGAACGCTGTGAACAGCTTGCGAAGGAAAAGGGCAGGAGCGTGATCCAGATCGCGCTTGCCTTTGTTCTGAATGATCCTGAACGGATATTCCCGATCGTCAAGGCTTCCTCGGAGACACACATGCGGGAACTGACAGAGGCGATGGATATCATCCTGACCGGCAATGAAATGAAGTGGCTGGATCTGCAGACGGATGTGCTTTGAGAAAAGGTAAAGGTCATTCACTGTTTGACGGCACGGGTATTATGACGACCGGAAGAATGACTGAAAAATAAAGGAAATGCATGAAATGTGCCGAATATATAAAGGATAAGATGATTGAAAAGTCAGTGAAAACAGAATAAGCAGAGTGAAAACGCTTTGTGCAGGGAGGCGAAACATGAACGATATGATCAGACGCGGCTACATATCCAGAACGGGCCAGCTGTTCGGTGTGCGCCGCGTGGAGTGTCTGGACGGACAGGAAAAGGGGAATACGATCCTGGAAGTCTATACAGCCGGCGGGCTTCGCGTTGAGATCCTGCCGGATCACGGCCTGGACATCGGCCAGGCATGGTACAGGGGCATCAATATGACCTATATCTCCAAAAACGGATATGATCATCCGTACAGAGATATGCCGTATGAGGATGAGTTCCTGCACTATTTTCCGGGCGGATTGCTCTATACCTGCGGGCTGCGCTCAGCCGGGCCGGCCAACAGGGACAACGGGGAATGGCATCCTTTGCACGGAAGGTATCATTCCATCTGCGCGGAGGAAGTCTGCTCTGCAGTGACAGATGATGAGATCATCATATCCGGTGTGATCCGCGAGACCGCGCTTTTCGGATATGTGCTCGAAAACAGGCGAACGATCCGGATCCCGGCCTGCGGAGCATCCGTCACGATCGAAGACAGGATCACCAATATGACGCCTCGTGATGAAGAGATCATGCAGATCTATCACTGCAATTTCGGATATCCTCTGCTGTCCGAGAAGGCTGTACTGGAGCTTCCTGAAAAACGCGAAACTGTTCCGCGCACGCCTTTCGCGGAAACAGGGCTCGCGCGCGCCTGCGAGTTTGACAAGCCGGCCGACGGGGAAGAGGAGAGAGTTTTCTTCCAGAAGATGGAGGAAGAGTTCAGAGCCTCTGTCATCAATCCCGGGATCGGTGTGAGGATGAATATGACATGGAGCGGAGAAACACTGCCGATCCTGTCCGAATGGCGCAGCATGGCGAGCGGAGACTATGTGCTGGGCCTGGAGCCGACGAACTGCTACATCATGGGCAGAAA
>PITV01000138.1 GCA_017577285.1 Clostridiales bacterium | reverse complement strand
TCAGATGGGTATAGGGACAAGCCGCTGGAGCTCAATTCCTACATTGCCAGCGGTGCTCCGTGGGATCTGGATGTGGTGAACGGCGGCGTGTTCGTTCTGCCCCCCTATCAGACCGGTGCCACCGGCGAATGGTACAAGGGTACCGCCAATGCCATCTATCAGAATATCGGCTTCATCGAGCAGTACAGCCCCGATTATGTGGTGGTGCTGTCCGGTGACCATATTTATAAAATGAACTATGCCGCCATGCTGAACCATCACATGAGCCACAACGCCGATGCCACCATCGCCGTGCGTCAGGTTCCGTGGGAAGAGGCCAGCCGTTTCGGCATCATGAACACCGACAAGGATGACAACATCATCGAATTCGAGGAAAAGCCGAAGAATCCCAAATCCAACAATGCCAGCATGGGCGTGTATGTGTTCACCTGGGAGAAGCTGCGCAAGTACCTCACCGAGGATGAAAAGGATCCTTCCAGCAGCAACGATTTCGGCAAGAACATCATCCCCGCCATGCTGAAGGACGGACAGAAGATGACCGCCTACTCCTTCAACGATTACTGGAAGGATGTCGGCACCATCGAGAGCCTGTGGGAAGCCAATATGGATCTGCTGGAAGATGAACCGCAGATCGATCTGCATGACAAGAAATTCCGCATCTACGCCCGCAACATGGGCATGACCCCCCAGTACATCGCCGCCGACGCCGTAGTGGAAAACTGCCTGATCACGGAAGGCTGCGAAGTGTACGGCGAAGCAAAGCACTCCGTCATCTCCACCGGGGCCCAGATCAAAAAGGGCGCGAAGGTGTATGACAGCGTCATCATGCCCGGTGCCGTCATCGAAAGCGGCGCCGTTGTCCGCCGTGCCATCATCGCCGAGAACGCCGTTGTGAAACGCGGCGCCTCTGTGGGCGAGGAAACAGGCTTGATCGCCGTTGTGGGCAACAACTGCGTGGTGCCCGAGGGCGGAACGGTCAAGAGCGGCGAGCAATTCGCTCAGGAGGTGCAGTAAAATGGATCACAGCATGCTTGGCATTATCTATACCGGTGAATCCGATTCCCAGCTGAGGGAACTCACATCTCTGCGCGCGGTAGCCGCGGTGCCCATGGCCGGCAGATACCGCATGATCGACTTTCCTCTCTCCAGCATGGTCAGCAGCGGCATCCGCAATGTGGGCGTGATCATGCAGCGGAACTACCAGAGCCTGATGGATCATCTTGGAAGCGGCCGCGAGTGGGATCTGCACGGAAAGCGCAGCGGTCTGGTGATCCTGCCCCCCTTCATGACCCGCGATAACGTGGGCGTCTATACCGGATTCCTGGATGCCCTCAAGAGCAACCTGCAGTATCTGCGCCGCAGCAAGGAACGCTACGCTGTGGTCACAGACACCCGTATGCTCTATACTGCCAATTTTGATGAGATGGTGCACGCTCATTCCGAAAGCGGAGCGGACATCACCCTGCTCTATACCAAGGACGCCGGTGTGCGCCGCAACGGAAGCGGACGCTATCTGGATATCGCGGAAAACGGCCGTGTGAAGAATCTGGAAACAGATCCCATCATTCCCCATTTCCCCAACACCTACATGGAAGCCTTTGTCATCCGCCGCGAACTGCTGATCGATCTGGTGGACCGCGCCGTGGCCCGCGGGCTGCATCATCTGGTGCGCGAACTGCTGATGGACGGTCTGAAGGACGGCAGCCTCCGGATCGGCACCTACGAGTGCCCCGGCAAGGTGTGGAACATCGACAGCGTGCAGGCGTATTTCGACTGCAACATGGATATGCTGGATCCCGATGTCCGCAAGGATCTGTTCTACGGCAATACCGCCGTGCTGACCAAGCTGCGGGACGAAATGCCCACCCGTTATCTGGGCGAAGGCAGGGCCGTCAACAGTCTGGTGGCTGACGGATGCGTCATTGAAGGCACCGTTGAAAATTCCATCCTGTTCCGCGGCGTAAAGGTCGAAAAGGGTGCGAAGGTCAAGGACTGCATCGTGATGCAGGACGGCATCATCATGCGCAAAGCCGAGCTGGAAAACTGCATTCTGGATAAACAGACCACCGTGCTGGATAACACCCGCCTTATCGGCGCCAGGAATTATCCCGTGGTCATCGCGAAGGATGCCACCGTATAAGGCTTTTGATCGAGCCTGAAAGAACAGTACACCGGCACAGCCAAAACGGGCTGTGCCGGTGTTTGATATCACAGACAGGTTTTGCGTTTAAACAGTGGCAGACCGTGCGCACCGATCTGTCGGGTGATACTTTCGTAAGAATTGAGAAAGGCAGAACACATACCGGTCATCCAATCCCGCAAAGAAAAAAACGGTCCGCATCTCATCAGGGCAGACCGTTTTTTTACATATGTTTTTTTCTGAAATCAGTAGATCAGGTACTCACATTCCAGCCGTCCGTTGTACAGACGGCGCTTTTTCTGAGCCCTTGCGCCGACACACTTTTCAAATCCGATGTAGGCGGTAATGGCACACAGGCGGCTGCCGGGGTGCCTTCCCTGCAGTTTTCTAAGCTGTTTATACAGGCTTTCACAACTTCTTCTGTCGCTCATGCGCTCACCGTAGGGCGGATTGCAGATGAAGCAGATGCCTCCGGGCACGGCGCGGCTTTCCGTTTCCTCCGGTATATCTGTTTCCATTCTTTCTGGAAGAACGACATTCAGTTCACGAAGATCCTTCAGATATACGGTGATCTTTCCGCCAAGGCCCGCCTGAACGATATGCTTTTTGCACAGTTTCAGCGCTTCTGGGTCTATATCGCTTCCGCTGATGCCGGATATGTTCTCCGGTCTGTAGCGATCTTCCGCCTCCCTGCGCAGGTGCGCCACCATCTTCTTGTCCACCTGCTGCCATTCTTCCATGGCAAAGGAACGTTTCAGGCCCGGCGCGCGGTCAGCCATGATGAAAGCCGCCTCGATCAGCAATGTTCCGGTGCCGCAGCAGGGGTCATACAAAGGCATAAAGGAGCTCCGTTCCCCCCGCCCTTTCTGCCAGGGAGAAAGCTTCAGCAGGGCGGCGGCCAGCGTCTCACGCAGAGGCGCCTCTCCGTTCCATGTGCGGTAGCCGCGCCTGTTCAGCGCGTCACCGGAGGTATCCAGCGTGATGCGGCACACATCGGAATGAAATGCCACGTCCACGCGGTATTCGGCACCGGTCTCCGGCAGCAAATCCACCCTGTATGCCCGCTTCATCCGTTCCACAATGGCCTTTTTGGTGATGGACTGACAGTCGCGCACGCTCATGAGAGTGCTTTTCACGCATTTTCCGGTAACAGGGATGCGGGCATTCACCGGAAGCACATCCTCCCAGCGGATATTTTTCACCAGCTGGAACAGTTCCTCAAAGGTCCGCGCCTCCTTCTCCGCCAGTACCAGCAGCACCCGGTCGGCACAGCGCAGCCACAGATTGGCGCGGAAGGCCTCCTCCCAGCCGCCGCTGAAGCGCACGCAGCCCAGATCTCCCGAGGCCTCCATGCCCATATCCTGCAATTCCCTTTTTACGATTCCCTCCAGCCCGAAGGCGGCGGCAGCAATAAACTCCATACGCTATTCCTTTTCACCGGAACAGACCGTACAAGACCCCGGCTCATGACCGGGGTCATTCAAAGTCTTTCCGTGTTCTGTACTCAATCCCACAGTTTTTCAGGATAGATGCCGCTGTCGCGCATCTGCTTCAGCGCGCGCACAACATCCGCCTTGTCTTCCCGGTATGTTACGCCATACCACTTCTCATCGGTCTTCAGCACCTGCACGGTGGCCTTTTTCTCCTCCAGCAGAAGATTGGGCACCAGTGGCAGGAAATACTCGCACTTGAGGGGATTGACAGGCAGGTTCTGATCCAGCCAGGCAGGGAACCGCTCTTCCAGCTCCGTGAGGATGCTCTGTCCGAAGCCCCACATATTCATGGAAACAGGGGTTCCGTCAGGAAGGAAAGTGAAGGTCTTTCCCTCGTCCTCGGTGAACTGCGCCCCGCCGGGGGCGGGTATAATGAATGTGCGCTCGGTGATGCCGGTGAGGAAGCCGTCCTTCTCACTGCACACCCCGCGGGCCACATGACCGTTCTCCGTCAGCGTGTTCTCGATGCGGTACCCGCACATGGCATATTCATAGTCCCCGCGGTCCGCGGTCAGGAACGCCGCGATCTGTTCAAAGGCGCCCCGGCCGTAGAAATCATCGGCATTGATGATACAGACGGGCGCCGTCACCTGAGGCTTCGCACACAGCACGGCATGCCCCGTTCCCCAGGGCTTTGCACGGCCATCCGGCACAGAATATCCATCCGGCAGGTTATCCAGATCCTGATAGGCATATACCAGTTCCGCCTTTTTGCGCACTCTGCGGCCGATGACTTCCTCGAACATTTCCTCGTTCTCGCGCCGGATAACGCAAATGATCTTCCCGAATCCCGCCTGCAGGGCGTCATACATGCTGTAATCGATGATCAGATGGTCGTATTCATCCACCGGGTCCATCTGTTTCAATCCGCCGTAACGGCTGCCGAGGCCCGCCGCCATGATCAGAAGCTGTGGCTTGTTCATATCGAATATCCTTTCTGACTCAGTTCATTTACCGCACGAAGAAGTCCTGATCGAACAGGAAATCATGCAAAGCCTGCCGGTTGGCATCCCAGTCCAGGATCTCTTCTGTCGCCATCTTAGCCACCGTGTTCTGCCAGTAGGTCTTGTCGATGGGAAGGCGGAGCTGTTCCAGCGGCACGCCCTGCACGATCCCGGCCAGGCGCACGATCTCCAGCAGATCGCTGTTGGTGATATTGGTGAGGATGGTATGCCGCATGACGATATCCACCACATCCCACATTTCATCCTCATTGATATCCGCCAGTTTTTCCGCGATGGCGGCAAGCACATTGCGGGTGCGGTGGGTGCGTCCCTCATCCTGCTGCTCGATATGCTTCTCGCCGTTCTCATCCACCCATTCATAGGCGGTCTTGCGCATACGCATGTAGATAACGGCCTCATAGCCGCTCAGGTGACAGATCGCGCCGCCCGATATGGGGATACCGAAGGAGCGCATCCGCTTTGCCTCACGGGTGGAAACATAGATATCCACGCCGCCGATGGCATCCACGATCGCCTGCACCTGGGTGAAATCCACGACGATGTATTTTTCGATATCCAGGTCAAAATGAGTGTTGATGGTGCGCACCAGTTCCTCAATGCCCTGACGGGCGCTGTCTTCCGTGCCTCGCTTCAGGCCGAGCTTATCCGTCTGATAATAGTAAAAAATGTTGTTGATGCGGCCGTATTTTCCGTCAAACCGCTGGATCAGCAGGTCACGGATGAAACTGGTCAGCATAATGCGCTGAGAGTATTCATCCACGGTCACCAGGATCATACCGTCCGTATGAGAGCCGAGAAGATGGTAATCAAAGCCCCACTGATCGATGCAGATCATCATATAGTGATGGATCCCGGCAGGTGTGGGTTTGATCTCATCCTCACTGATGACAGGAATGGGAATGGGTTCCTTGCTCTCAGCCGTCCCCGGGACGGTCGAAAAACACAGGATCAGGAGCAGCAGAAGACTTGCCGCACGCAGAATCTTTTTATTCATTTTCCTTTTTCTCCTCATATTTGACCAGTTCCACGCCGGTCTCATTGAATATCTCAAGGGTGAACTCATCGGGATATCCCTGTTCATACACCACCCTGCGGATGCCCGCGTTGACGATCATCTTCGCGCAGATGGAGCAGGGCTGGTGGGTGCAGTACAGGGTGGCGCCGTCAATGGAAATGCCCAGTTTCGCGGCCTGAAGGATAGCATTCTGCTCGGCATGGGCGGCATAACACACCTCCGCCCGGGTGCCGCTGGCGATATTCAGCTTGCGGCGCAGGCATTCGCCCTTTTCCTTGCAGGTCTTCATGCCGGCGGGGGCTCCGTTGTAGCCGGCGGTCATGATCCGTTTATTCTTGACGATCACACAGCCGATCTCCCTCCCGGGCGCTGCGCAGCTGCTCCAGGTCGCCACCAGGCGCGTCATTTCCATAAAGCGATGATCCCACTTATCCATGATTCCGTCCTCCGTTTCCTTTCTCAACCGTTCTTCATGTTTTCCAGCACTCTGCCGAGCAGCCTGGCTGACTGCATGCCCGCCTCTCTGGCACACTCGGCATACTGCCTTCCGCTGCCCTCCACGGTATCCGATATGGCCCGGAACGCCGCGTAGGGCACTTTGTATTCATAGCATACCTGGGCAATGGCGCCGCCTTACATATCACAGGCGCCGGCTCCGAAAGCCCTGCCCAGAGCGCGTTTTCTTTCGGCCCCGCAGATAAACTGGTCTCCGGTAGCGATGGCGGCTTCGATGCAGCTGATACCCAGTTCCCCGGCGGCCTCCGCCAGCAGTTTTCTCAGTTCCCCGTCGC
>PITV01000013.1 GCA_017577285.1 Clostridiales bacterium | reverse complement strand
GACCGCGACTGGGACACCTACCGCAACCACAGCGTGGGCTTCGTGTTCCAGAGCTACAACCTGATCCCCCACCAGAGCGTGCTGAAAAACGTGGAACTGGCCCTGACCCTCAGCGGCGTGAGCAAAAAGGAGCGCCGGCAGCGGGCGGTGGAAGCCCTGGAAAAGGTGGGGCTGGGCGATCAGATCAAAAAGAAGCCCAACCAGATGAGCGGCGGACAGATGCAGCGCGTGGCCATCGCGAGAGCGCTGGTGAACAATCCCGAGATCCTGCTGGCGGATGAGCCCACCGGCGCTCTGGACAGCGATACCAGCGTGCAGGTGATGGAGCTGCTCAAGGAGATCGCGGCGGACCGTCTGGTGATCATGGTGACCCACAACCCCGATCTGGCGGATCAGTACGCCAGCCGCATCGTGCGGCTGCTGGACGGCAGGGTCACCGGCGATACCGATCCCTGGGACGGAACGGGCGAAACATACGGGGATGAACAGGAGGAAAAGAAGCGGAAGGAAAAGCAGAAGAAGCCCTCCATGAGCTTCCTGACCGCCCTGAGCCTTTCCCTCAACAACCTGATGACCAAGAAGGGCCGCACCTTCCTGACCGCCTTCGCCGGAAGCATCGGCATCATCGGCATCGCGCTGATCCTTTCGGTGTCCCACGGCGTCAACAACTACATCGACCGCATTCAGGAGGACACCCTGTCCAGCTATCCGCTGCAGATCGACGCGGCATCCATGGATATGAGCAGCATGCTGCAGGTATTTGCCGGCGCGAGGGAGGAGAGCGCGGTAGCCCGCAATGACGGACGCGTGCACGGCAACAGCGTGCTGACCGAAATGCTGGCCAACTTCCGCACCCAGGTGAGCTACAACAACCTGACCGCCTTCAAGGCCTTCCTGCAGAGCCGGGATCTGACAAGCCTGGTGAGCGATGTGAAGTACGGCTACAATGTGCCCCTCTATATCTACCGGGATACCCCCGAATGGGGTTTCGTACAGACCAACCCCGGCGCCGTGTTCCAGAACATGGGGCTGGGCGGCGATTCCGGCTTCGGCACCATCATGAGCAGCAGCACCGAGATGATGACCTCCATGAACGGCTCCGCCACCATGGATGTGTGGACCGAGCTGATGGACAACGACCGCCTGCTGCACGATCAGTACGACATCGTATCGGGGCGCATGCCGGTGAGATATGACGAAGCGGTCATCATCATCAGCAAGAACAGCGAGATCAGCGATTATACCCTGTACTCCCTGGGCCTGAGGGATCCGAAGGAGCCCATGACCATCATGATGCAGGCCGCCACGGGGCAGGAAGTGACCGCGGATACCGATGTGAGCTTTTCCTATGAGGATCTGACGGATCTGACCTTTGTGTGCGTGCCCGAAGCCCTCACCTATGAACAGGATCCCGCCACAGGCGTGTGGGTGAAGCATGAGGCGTCAAGGGATACGCCGGGCGCCTTTGAGATCCGCATCGTGGGCATCATCCGCCCCTCCGAGAACGCCGTGGCCAATTCCACCGCCATGCGCGGCGGCATCGGCTACCTGACCACCCTCACCGACAGGGTGATCGAGCTGACCAACGCCAGCCCCGTGGTGCAGGCGCAGTACGCCGACCCGGATACCGATGTGCTGACAGGCCTCCCCTTCCGCACCCCCGCGAACCTCAGCACCGAGGGCATGCTGGACACCTCCTCCCTGCCTGAGATCGGCCAGGAGATGGCGCAGTATTTCACCCCCGAAATGAGCGCCTCCCTCGCACCCCTGCAGGGCGACCGGGTCTACAGCAGTTCCACCCAGGCGGATGTGCTGAAGCAGCTGGGCGTTTCCTCCAAGGAGAGCCCCTCCGTGATCTATATCTACCCCGTCTCCTTTGAAGCCAAGGATACCATCGCCGACCTGATCGATGAATACAACGCCGGCGTCAGCGAGACGGATGCCATCCAGTATACCGATTATGTGGGCCTGCTGATGAGCAGCATCACCACCATCATCAACGCCATCAGCTATGTGCTGATCGCCTTCGTCGCCATCTCGCTGGTGGTGAGCAGCATCATGATCGGCATCATCACCTACATCAGCGTGCTGGAGCGCACCAAGGAGATCGGCATCCTGCGCGCCATGGGCGCCAGCAAGCGGGATATCTCCCGCGTGTTCAATGCCGAGACCCTCATCGTGGGCTTCGGTGCCGGCGTCATCGGCATCGGCGTCACCCTGCTGCTGGTGCTGCTGGTCAACATCATCCTCTACTCCCTCACAAGCATTTCGGGCCTCGCGAAGCTGCCCATGGACGGCGCTGTGATCCTGATCATCATCAGCATGCTGCTCACCTTCATCGCGGGCCTCATCCCCAGCCGGATCGCGGCAAAGAAGGATCCCGTGGTGGCGCTGAGGAGCGAGTGAGCAAGGCTCCCGCCTGTCTGCCGCTCCCCGCGTAAAAAGCGGCAGGGATCCGCAGCCCTTTCAAATATTTCAGAAAACACATCTCACCCGGAGGAAAACATACATGAGCAAACTGATCGGTATCGACCTGGGGACCACGAACAGCTGCATGGCGGTGATGGAAGGCAGTGAAGCCCTGATCATTCCCAACAGCGAGGGCGGAAGGACCACTCCCTCCGTCGTGGCGTTCACGAAGGACGGAGAGCGGCTCGTGGGGCAGATCGCCCGCAGGCAGGCCGCCGCCAATCCCGGGCGCACGGTGTCCTCCATCAAGCGCGATATGGGCACCGACCGCAGGATCAGCATCGACGGAAAGCGCTACTCCCCCCAGGAGATCAGCGCCATGATCCTGCAGAAGCTGAAGATCGACGCCGAAGCCTATCTGGGCGAGAGCGTGACGGATGCCGTCATCACCGTGCCCGCCTATTTCACCGATGCCCAGCGCCAGGCCACCAAGGATGCCGGACGCATCGCGGGGCTGAACGTGCAGCGCATCATCAACGAGCCCACCAGCGCCGCCCTCGCCTACGGCGTGGACAAGGAAGGCCCCGGCAAGGTGATGGTGTATGACCTGGGCGGCGGCACCTTCGACGTGAGCGTGCTGGATATCAACGCCGGCGTCATCGAGGTGCTGGCCACCGCCGGCAACAACCGCCTGGGCGGCGATGATTTTGACAACTGCCTGACGGATCACCTCGTTGCCGAGTTCAGAAAGGAAAACAGGTGCGACCTGACAAAGGATCCCGCCGCCATGCAGCGGGTGCGGGAAGCCGCCGAAAAGGCCAAGATCGAGCTTTCCTCCGTCATGAGCACCGATGTAAACCTGCCCTTCATCACCATGAAGGACGGAACGCCCCTGCATATGCAGACCACCGTCACCCGGGCGAAATTCAATGACCTGACCCGGCATCTGGTGGACGCCACCACCGGCCCCGTGCAGCAGGCGCTGCGGGACAGCGGGCTTTCCGCTTCCCAGCTTTCCAAGGTGCTGCTGGTGGGCGGCTCCACCCGCATCCCCGCCGTGCAGGAAGCCGTGAAGCGCCTCACCGGCAAGGAGCCCTTCAAGGGCATCAACCCCGATGAATGCGTGGCCATGGGCGCCTGCCTGCAGGGCGGCGTGCTGACCGGCAAGGTGGGCGGGCTGCTGCTGGTGGATGTGACGCCCCTGTCCCTGGGCATCGAGACCCTGGGCGGCGTGTGCACCCGGCTGATCGACCGCAACACCCCCATTCCCGTGAAGAAGAGCCAGATCTTCACCACCGCCGCCAATTTCCAGACCAGCGTGGAGATCCACGTGCTGCAGGGCGAGCGGCAGATGGCGGGCCAGAACAAGACCCTGGGCAGATTCAAGCTGAACGGCATCAAGCGCGCCATGCGCGGCGTGCCGCAGATCGAGGTGACCTTCGCCATCGACGCCAACGGCATCGTGAACGTATCCGCAAAGGATCTGGGCACCGGCCGGGCGCAGGATATCACCATCACCGCCTCCTCCAACCTTTCCCGCGAGGAGATCGACCGCGCCGTGCGGGAGGCGCAGCAGTACGCGAAGGAGGATGCCGAGCGCAAGGCGGAAGCCACCGCCCGCAATGACATGGACACCCTCACCTACCGCGCCGCCAAGCTGATGAAAAAGGCGAACAAGGCGGAAAAATCGGAGATCGCGGACGCGGTGAACCGCATGCGCCACGCGAAAAAGAAAAAGGATGACGCCGCCCTCGCCGATGCGGTGCGGGAACTGGAAAACCTGCTTCAGCGGCTGGAGAGCGAGTACGGAACGGCCGGCAGCGGGCCGGATGACGGCAACGCGGACAGCGCCTTCGACGGCAACGATGACGGAACATTCGATGTGTAAGTGACACGGCGCCGGAAGGATACTGCAAAGGACACGGGCGCAGAGCGTCTCGCATAATAAAAAGTTACAAAAGACACAGATAAAGGCCGGCCCCGTACACAGGCCCGGCCGACCCCTGACAGATGACACATCCGGGAGGCTGAAAACAGTGCTGAAAAAAATATTCATACTGATGACCGCGCTCATAATGGCGGTATCCTGCATACCGTACTCCTTCGCGGAAGGTGCGGAAGAGACGGATCCGACGGTCAGCGGCCCGCTGCAGCAGGCGGCATTTGACGCGCCGGCGGAAACGGAAGAGCCGGCCGGCGGCAGCATGCCGGCGGATGAGCAGGATGTCTCTCCGGAAACAGAAGCGCCGGAACAGCCGGCTGTTTCCCGCGGCGTCAGCGCCGCTGAGCCGGTCACCCTGGTCATTACCGGGCAGCCCGAGACCGCCTACGGCGATATCGGGGATACCTTCAGTTTCACGGTGTCCGCTCAGGGCGAGGGGCTGACCTATCAGTGGAAATACCGCACAAAAGGCACGGGCGCGTGGAACAGCACAGATATCTCCGGCTGCAAAACAGCCACTGTGACCGCGACAATAAACTCCAACCGTCTGAACACGGAGTACAGCTGCGTGGTAACGGATAAATACGGCAACAAGGTGCAGAGCAATCCGGTCGGCATCGTCCAGCGGATCGTCGGTCTGGAGATCACCGAGCAGCCGCAGAGCGTATACGGAGCCATCGGCGACACCTTCCGTTTCACCGTGAAAGCAGAAGGCTCCGGTTTAAAGTATCAATGGAAATACCGCACAAAGGGCACCTCCACCTGGTACAGCACGAATATCTCCGGCTACAATACCGCCAGCGTGACAGCCGCAGTGACCTCTGTCCGTCTGAAATCCGAATACTGCTGCGTGATCACAGACAGCAAGGGCGGAAAGATCACCTCCGACGCGGTATGCATACTGGATTATCCGGCCCTGCAGATCACGGCGCAGCCGGGCAGCAGGTCTGCTGAAGAGGGCGGACAGGCCACCTTCTCCGTCACAGCCGCGGGGCGGAACATCACCTACCAGTGGCAGACAAAGGCCGCAGGCGCCTCCGCGTGGACCGACACGGCCGTGACCGCCGCGTCTATGACACTTTCCTCACTCACTTTGGATAAGAACGGCATGCAGGTGCGCTGCATCGTGAAAGACAGCACCGGAGCGCAGCTGACCAGCAACGCCGCCACCCTGACCGTGACAGCCCCGGTCACCGAGCTGAAGATACTTACCCAGCCTCAGGACGCTTCTGCGGAAACGGGAGAACAGGTCTCCTTCAGCGTCACGGCCCAGGGCGACAGCGTCACCTACCTGTGGCAGACAAAGGCCGCCGGCGCCTCCGCGTGGACCGACACGGCCGTGACCGCCGCGTCCATGACGCTTTCCTCCCTCACGCTGGATAAGAACGGCATGCAGGCGCGCTGCATCGTAAAGGACAGCCATGGCGCGCAGGTGACCAGCACCGCCGCCACGCTGACCGTGACAGAAGTTTCGGGCACCGAGCTGAAGATACTGACCCAGCCGCAGGACGCTTCTGCGGAAACGGGAGAACAGGTCTCCTTCAGCGTCACGGCCCAGGGCGACAGCGTCACATATCTCTGGCAAACAAAAGCCGCCGGCGCCTCCGCGTGGACCGACACGGCCGTGACCGCCGCGTCCATGACGCTTTCCGCACTCACGCTGGATAAGAACGGCATGCAGGCGCGCTGCATCGTAAAGGACAGCCATGGCGCGCAGGTGACCAGCACCGCCGCCACGCTGACTGTGACAGAAGCCCCGGGCAGCAGCCTCCGGATCATCACCCAGCCCGTACCTTTCACCGGCGATATCGGAGATACCTTCAGTTTCACCGTGGAAGCCGCCGGTGAAGGCCTTACCTACCAGTGGAAGTACCGCACCAAAGGCTCGACTTCCTGGCGCATTACATCCCTTGGCAGTGCAAAGACCGCCACCCTGACAGGAAGTGTGACCTCTGCTCGTTTGAACTATGAATACAGCTGCGTGATCAAGGATGAGCACGGAGAAACCCTGCAGAGCAACGCGGTATGTATCGAACAGCATATTATTGAGCTGAGAATACAGACCCCACCTCAAAATGCCACCGGAAACATCGGCGATTCATTCAGTTTCACTGTGGGAGCGCAAGGCACAGGCCTGACATATCAGTGGAAATACCGCACCAAAGGCTCGGATTCCTGGAGCAATACATCCCTCAGCGGTGCGAAGACAGCTACCCTGACAGGGAGCGTGACCTCTACCCGTCTGAAGTACGAATATTGTTGCGAGATCAAGGATAAGCACGGGGAGACCCTGCAGAGCAACGCCGTGTGCGTCCAACTGCCCGTCATTGAGTTGAAAATACTGACCCAGCCACAGAACATCAGCGGAGACATCGACGATCCGTTCAGTTTCACCGTACATGTACAAGGCACAGGCCTGAAATATCAGTGGAAGTACCACAAAAAGGGCTCGACCTCCTGGAGCAATACATCACTCAGCGGTGCGAAGACTTCCACCCTGACGGGGAGCGTGACCTCTGCCCGCCTGAATTATGAATATTGCTGCGTGATCACAGACAGCAGCGGCAATAAGGTCACTTCCAACCCGGTCTGCATACTGAAAAAGATCCCGTTGATTATCACAGCACAGCCGGAAGACAGTTCGGCCGAGGAATGCGGACAAGCCGTATTCTCCGTCACTGCCGAGGGCGAGGGGCTCACATATCTCTGGCAGACAAAGGCCGCCGGAACCTCCGCGTGGGCCGACACGGCTGTGACCGCCGCGTCCATGACGCTTTCCTCCCTCACGCTGGATAAAAACGGCATGCAGGTGCGCTGCATCGTGAAGGACAGCCACGGCGGGCAGCTGACAAGCGCCGCCGCCACGCTGACCGTGACAGCCCCGGTCACCGAACTGAAGATACTGACCCAGCCTCAGGACGCTTCGGCGGAAGCGGGAGAACAGGTCTCCTTCAGCGTCACGGCCCAGGGCGACAGCGTCACATATCTCTGGCAGACAAAGGCCGCCGGCGCCTCCGCGTGGACCGATACGGCCGTGACCGCCGCTTCCATGACCCTTTCCTCCCTCACAGCTGACAAAAACGGCACGCAGGTGCGCTGCATCGTAAAGGACAGCCACGGCGGGCAGCTGACCAGCGCCGCCGCCACGCTGACCGTGGAACCGCCGGACAACAGCCTCCGGATCATCACCCAGCCCGTGCCTTTCACCGGCGATATCGGGGATACCTTCAGCTTCACCGTGGAAGCCCGGGGCGAAGGCCTGACCTACCAGTGGAAATACCGCAACAAGGGCACTACCGCGTGGAGCAGCACAGATATCTCCGGCTGCAGGACAGCCACTGTGACCGCGGCGGTGACCTCCACCCGTCTGAAGGTCGAATACTGCTGCGTGATCAAAGACAGTCACGGAGCGACGGTGCAGAGCGACCCGGTGTACATCATCCGGCCCGTCATTGAGCTGAAGATACTGACCCAGCCCCGGAACGCTTCCGGAGACATCAACGATCCCTTCAGCTTCACCGTGGAAGCGCAGGGCACGGGCCTGAAGTATCAGTGGAAATACCGCACCAAAGGCGCCGCCTCGTGGCAAAATTCATCCATGAGCGGCGCGACCGCCGCCACCCTGTCCGGGAGCATAACCGACAGCCGCCTGAATTACGAATTCTGCTGCGAGATCACGGACTGCAACGGCAGCAAGGTCACTACGGACACGGTCAGCATCATCCGGCAGATCGTCGAACTGAAGATACTGACCCAGCCGCAGAACGCCTACGGAAACACCGGCGATACCTTCCGCTTTACAGTGGAAGCGGAAGGCTCCGGATTGAAATACCAGTGGAAGTTCCGCACCAAGGGCAACACCTCCTGGAGCAACACGACCATCAGCGGCGCCACGACCGCGAGCGCGACCGCGACGGTGACCACCACCCGCCTGAACTCCGAATACTGCTGCGTGATCACCGACTCCAGGGGCAACAAGGTCACCACAGACGCGGTATGCATCCTGCCAAAGATCGACCTCAGCATCACCGCCCAGCCGGAAAACACCGAAGGGAACGAAGGCAGAAGCGCCTCGTTCACGGTGACCGCCGCGGGAATAGAAGTCACATACCTGTGGCAGACAAAGGCGCCGGGCTCCGGCACCTGGGAAGATACCGCGGAAACATCCGCAACGCTGGTGCTGACCTGTCTTACTCCCGGCATGGAGGGAACACAGGTGCGCTGCGTGCTGTCGGACTACTTCGGCGCCACAGTGACCAGCAGCGCCGCCACGCTGACCGTGCTGCCGCCTCCCACCGAACTGAAGATACTGACCCAGCCGCAGAGCGTCATCTGCGAAACGGGTGATACTGTAACGCTCACCGCAGAAGCACAGGGGGATGACCTGGTCTATCAGTGGAAATACAGCCTCCCCGGCGGAACAGATCTCATCAGCTCCGCTGACAGCGGCGCGAACACCGCGTCTGTCACCATCAGCGTCACATCACAGAATACCGGCGCCTCCTACTGCTGTGTCATCACCGATAAGTACGGCAGCAGCGTGACGAGCGATGCCGCTGTTCTCCGGGAGCGGATCCCGCTGAGGATCACCTCCCAGCCCGCGGACGCAAGAGCCGCGGAAGGCGGGAATGCCGTTTTCAGCATCCGGGCCGACGGCCTGGATGTCACATACTGCTGGCAGGTGCTCGCCGGCGGAGAATGGGCAAACGCGGGAAGCGATTCGAGCGAACTGACCGTTCCCGTAAACGCTGAGACCGTGCAAAGCTCCTACCGCTGCGTGCTGACAGACTGCGAAAACAGCCGGCTCGTTTCCGGCACCGCCGGGATCGCCCTCATCAGGTACGGCCTGACCGGCACCTGCACCGGATACGGCGAGATCACCCTGTCCGTCACCGGATACACCGGAGATGTCGCCCGTGTGCAGATCAGAGAATGCACAGATGACGGGGATGTCACCGTGAAGGAATCCGCGTCCGCGGAAGGCATCGTGCTGACGGATGTCGTCCTCGGCGATCACACCTGGTACGCGGTCGTCACCTGCGAAGGCGATGAAAAGGGCTGCAGTTCTGACGCGCAGGTGCGCTGCACCATGAAGGAAGCGGGCGGCATCCTGTACACGCTGAACACGGAGGGCAGCCTGACCGTGACCGGCAACACGGGCGTTTCCGGCGACCTGAACATTCCCTCCGAGGCGGACGGTTTCTCCGTGACCGCGATCGGCGATTCCGCCTTCGCGGGGGCCGCCATACAGAAGGCGTACATCCCGTCCGGCATCTCCGCCATTGCAGACACGGCATTCAGTGGAAGCACCATCGGTCTTGTTTACACCGATGACAACGCGTATGCCGATGACTGGTTCGACAGCCACGGCTACGAAGTGTGGTATGATATCACCGCCGCCAGCCCGTACCTGAAGGACGGCATCATCGTTCTGCCCCGCACCACAAAAACCGGAACTGTCATCACCCTGAGCCTGATCTGCCCGAAGGAATGGACCCTGACCGCCACCAACGCCCCCGGCACGGGGGACTGGCTGAATATGACCTCCCCCGCATCGGGCACGGGAAACGCCCAGATCAGCTTCACCGTCACCGCCGTTCCCGGCAATGATACGAACATCGACACCCGCGATACCTACGCCACCGCTCTGATGTTCACAGGGAGGCACGGCGAGGAGCTCCCGCTGGTGATCATGCTGACGAAGGACGCCAGTTTCGCCAATGACCATATCAATACCGGCAACTTCCTGGAGGATGTGATCGCCATCGCCGAAACGCAGCTGGGCTTCCAGAGCAGCAATGTGCGCGCGGATTATGACGGCATACTGGATCCCGGCAGCAAGCCCGGCGACTGCAACAAATACGCGCTGTTCATGAACATCAACGGCAACGCCTGGTGCGCCAGTTTCGTCAGCTGGTGCTGTTATCAGGCGGGCGTGCCCTCATCGATCATCTCGCTCAACACCTACGCCAACCCCGGCAAGATATCTCCGCTGGCCTACAACGGGAAAGTCCCCGTCTACTATATGATGACGCTGAACGATAAGCAGAGCCAGGACAACAGATATCTGACGAAGTACGGCATAAAGATCGATCACGAGGAGTGCAACCCGCAGCGGGGAGACCTCATCTTCTTCCGCAAGGCCAATTCGCCCAGCGATGTGACCTTCTCCCATATCGGCATCGTGCTGGGTAACGATGACGGCGTCATCACCTATATCGACGGCAACGGCAGGGACGCGAACGGCGAGCATACCGACAGCGTGCATCTCAACACCATCCTGTGGAACGATCATTTCATCGAAGCCTATTTCACTCCCTGGTAATGCCTGACGCGCCGGTGCGAAAAGGGCATCCCGGCAAAACAGCAGGAGAACGGCATGGAACTTGAGATCAGACGTTTTGACCCCTCCGACATCCGCACCGTGTATGACATCCAGCAGGCCGCCTACAGGCCCCTGTGGGAGAAATATCACGATGACATGAGCCCGTACATGGAAAGCAGAGAGAAAGTGCTGCAGAAATACACGCGGGCGGGCACCGACGGCTATGTGTTCATAATGGACGGAGAGCCCGCCGGCGCGGTGCGGGTCAACACCGACCGGGAGAACGGAAAAGGGCGGATCAGCGCGCTGGGCGTGCATCCGCGGTTTCAGGGGCGGGGCATCGCCCAAAAGGCCCTGACCGCCATCGAGGAAATGTACGGCGATATCCGGCACTGGTATCTGGATACCGTTCTGGAAGAGAAGAGCAATTGCCATCTCTATGAAAAGCTGGGATACGTAAAGACCGGGAAAACGGAAAAGATCAATGAGAAGATGACGCTGGTCTTTTATGAAAAGCACAGGTGACGCCCTCATGATCCGCTGCCCCGGCACAGTCCGGACAGTATCCCGTCAATGAAAGGAAAATATCCATCATGAAAAAGAAGATCACCGCGGTCCTCGCGGTCATCCTGCTCGCCGTATGCCTGACAGGCTGCGACACCGATTTTTCCAGCTACGCCGCCGTAGGGCTGGTGACGAACAACACCGGCAGCCGCGCCACCCTGAATTTCATATCGCTCTCGGGCACCATGACCTTCAAGCTGAAGTGCGACAGGGGCAGGCAGGCCCGGCTGGTATACACGGGATCGCTCGAAACGGGAAAGGCGACCGTGACTTACAAGTGCGGCGGAGAAACGCATGACCTGTTCGCCCTGAACGCCGGGGAACAGACCGGTTCCTCCCTGCCGCTGACTGATCTGCCGGACAGTACCCTCCGCGTCCTTGTGACCACGGATGAAAAGTGCGGGAACGGCAGCTTTGAATTCAACATCGTGTATGACTGACGGGCGGATGAAAGCAGCCCCCCGTTCAGAGGCAAAGGAGGTGCGGAGCAGTGTTCGGATATGTGATTGCCAACGCGGATAAACTGACTGAAGAACAGAAAAACACCTACCGCGCCTGCTACTGCGGGCTGTGCAGAAGCCTGCGGCGGCGCTGCGGCTTTTCCGGCACGCTGGCGCTCTCCTACGATCTGGTGTTTCCCGCGCTGCTGCTCATGAGCCTGTACGGGGAAACGCCGCAGATCTTTCAGGCGAAATGCCCTCCCCATCCCGTAAAGAGCCATGACGTCATGGCGGATGAGATCATCGACTACTGTGCCGATATGAACATCGCCCTGATGTATTACAAGTTCACCGATGACTGGAACGATGACCGCAACCTTCTGAAAAAGGCGGAGGCGGGGCTTATCCGGAAGCACATGCTGCAGGTGAAGGAGCGCTATCCCCGGCAGTGCGAGGTGATCGTAAAGCGGCTGAATGAGCTGGCGGAAATGGAAAAGGACGGTCTGCTCTCCCCCGACCGGACGGCCGCCTGCTTCGGGGCGCTGATGGGCGAGATATTCGTGTGGAAGACCGATGAAAAGGCGCCGCTGCTGTGGGAGACGGGCAACCGGCTGGGGCAGTTCGTGTATCTGTGCGACGCCGCGCTGGATCTGGATGACGACATCCGCAAAAAGCGGTATAACCCCCTTGTGGCCACGCCGGTCGCCGGCTTTCAGGACACGCTGGAGATGCTGATGGGCAATGCCGCGGCATGCTACGAGGCGCTGAAGATCACGGCATACAGGGAGATCCTCGACAACATCATCTACAGCGGCGTATGGACCCGCTGGAACATGAAGCACGGGGAAAAGGAAAAGAAGAACGGACGGAAAACAGACGCGTCCGGCGGCGCGGACAGGGACAACGCCGGCATGAAGGATAAAGCAAAGGAGGAGACGCCGTGAGCGATCCGTATCAGGTGCTTGGGCTGCAGCGCGGCGCCTCGGAAGAGGAAGTCAAGCAGGCCTACCGCAATCTGGCAAAGAAATATCACCCCGATCTGCATCCCGGGGATGAAGCCTGCGCGAAAAGGATGGAAGAGATCAACGCCGCCTATGACGCCATCAAATCAGGCAAGGCGGATCAGGAGTATTCCAACCCCTACTCCAATCCCTATTCCAACCCCTACGGCGGCGGGAACGGATATAACAACGGTTACAATAACGGTTACAACAGCGGCTATAATGACCGGAACGGATATCAGGATGACGATCAGCAGTATCAGAATCCCTTCGGTTTCGGCTTCGGCCCCTTCGGCTTCGGCGGCTACCAGCAGCGGCGTCAGCAGAGCACAGGCCCCTACCAGACCGTGGAGCATTACCTGGACAACAACGCCTTTGAGGAGGCGCTGCACCTGCTGAGCGAGTATACCGACCGGGACGCCCAGTGGTATTACCTCTCCGCCCTGGCCAACTCGGGCATGGGCAATCAGGTGACGGCCCTCAACCATGCCCGCACCGCCGCCGCCATGGATCCCGCCAACGCCGAATACAAGCGGGTGGCGGAAACCCTGCAGAGCGGCGGCCGCGTGTACCGCCAGCGGGGCACGGATATGGGCTTCCCGGGGGCGGGCACGCTGATCAGGACCTGCGCCCCCAGCATCATCTTCTGCCTGCTGTGCAGGATGTTCGGCGGCGGATGGTACTTCTGCTGCTGATGAAAAGATGACGCGAAGGGCATCCGCTATACAGCATATGATCAAAACCGCCGCTGCCGCCGGGCAGCAGAAAGGACATAACGATGTGGCAGCGTTTTAAGATGTGGCTGATCAATTTCATGGACGGACGGAACGGAACGGACGAGTTCGGCCGGTTCCTGCTGATCCCCTGGCTGATCCTGTGGGTGCTGCAGATGTTCTTCCCCCTGCGCATCCTGTTCATCCTGAGCATCGCGCTGATCATTTACATGATCTTCCGCTCCTTCTCCCGCAATCTGGAAAAGCGGCAGGCGGAAAACGCGAAATACCTGCAGATCAGGAAAAAGGTGCTGCAGTTCCTCAAGCGGCAGAAGAACCGCCTGCGGGATATCAAAACCCACCGCTACCGCAAGTGCCCCCAATGCAGGGCCATCCTGCGTCTGCCCCTGAAAAAGGGCGAAGTGCAGGTGGACTGCCCCCGCTGCAGGGAACACTTCACGGTGAATATCAGGTTATGAGGAAAAAGCGCCGGAGAAAGGCACAGCAAAAGACGGCCCCTGACGGGAGCCGTCTTTTTATTATGCTGATTATTATGCTGAAAGCAGGATCCCTGTTTTACTGAAAGCGGGGATATCCGCCCACGAAGGGAAGCGGGTTCACGGCCGGGGGTCAGTTCTCCGGCACGGATACCCCCTCGCCGCCCTGAGGCGCTTCTCCGCCGCCCATCAGGCCGGTAAAGGCGTTCAGCACCATCGCGGCGGTGGCGGCGTCATAGATATACATTGTGTCGCCTTCCCCTTCCCCGTCATACACAGCGAGCATAAAATGATAGCCTTCATCGGGCAGAGCGTTCAGATCCTCCCACAGGCCGCACAGGCAGTAAATCAGATACAGGCACTTGGTGTCCTCCACTTCCATCCAGGCCGTCTGCTGGGGCACGCCGTCCGCGTCAAGGCCGCTCAGCGCCACGCATCCGTTGACGAGATCCACCTCCAGCACGATCCATTTCCCGTCGATCAGGTAGGTCCTGTTGGCCTCATCGACATCATACAGATAGGCATCGCCCAGATACAGATCCCCGCCGTATTCTTCGAGGCCGAGGGTCGCCTGCAGGATGAGATAGCCGCTCTCGGCCGCCGCGGGGGCGATCAGGGCGCAGACCAGGGTAAGGCAGAGGATGAGGGCGATGATCGATCTTTTCATTGCAGTATGTTCCTTTCATGTCCCGCCGGGGCGGGGAATTCATTCATTCTGATAAAGAGCCGTTCACTCCACCACGATCTTGTCGCGGCCGAAGGTATCGGCAAGCTGCTGCAGGTTGTCTTCCGCCATCTGCCGGCGGGCTTCCGCCTTTTTCGCGGCGTCGGGATCGGTCTTGGGGCGCACCCGGAATCCGCAGTCTCCCCCGCCGCACTCCTGCAGGGCCTTTTTCACATTGGCGATGCCGTTCTCATTCACCATGAACAGCAGCCCCTTCTTGTCATCGGGATAGACCGCCTCGAAAACGCCGTCCCTGTAGCCGCCGTAGGTGCAGAAGCTGAGGAAGGAGAACTGGGTCGGATATTCCTTCTTGATCAGCTGAAGGGCGTCGTTCCATATCTCCTTGGGGGTCTTTTCGGAGGGCGAGGGATCATCGATGATCTCGGGCTCGGGGATCTCCTCCCCCGTTTCTTCATTTTCCTCTTTGATGCGGACGGTCTTCGCGGAAACGCGCACGCCGTTGCGCTCCAGATCCTTCACCTTGCGCTCCATTTCGGCCAGGCGCTCCAGCAGGGCGGCGTTATCGGCGCCCACCTCCTCCTGACAGCAGCGCAGGGTGCATATCTCCAGCACCGAGCGGGCGGAGGAAGCCCAGCGGGTATCGCTCTGGGCCTTCAGGAAGCTGTCCATCAGCCGCATGAGCCGGGGAACGGAAAACTGCTCGCTCTGCTCCTGATAGCGCTCGCCGCCCCACACAGCATCCACGCCGCAGATCTTGACGGTGGCCAGATTGCGCAGATGGCGGGAAAAATCCTTCAGGAACACGCCCACATCCCGGCCGGAGCGCATCAGTTCATCGCAGTTGCGCAGGCCTTTGGCGGCGTCCTTTTTTGCAATGGCATCGGCAAACTGGAACAGGAATCTGGCGTCGGCGCTTCCCAGGGCCGCGCGGACGGAATCGCCCGTGATATCGCTTTCGCCGCTCATGCACATATCCAGGATGGAAAGGGCATCGCGCATGCCGCCCTCCGCCGCCTGGGCGATGAGCTGCAGGGCTTCATCGGTGGCGTTCCTGCCGTTGGCGGTCAGGATGGTCTGCATGCGGGAGCACAGCTCGCCCTCGGTGAAACGGCCGAAATCGTAGCGCTGGCAGCGGCTGAGGATGGTGGCCGGGATCTTCTGGGGCTCGGTGGTGGCCAGGATGAACACCATATATTCGGGAGGCTCCTCCAGCGTTTTCAGCAGCGCGTTGAAGGCGTTGTTGGACAGCATGTGGACTTCATCGATGATATACACCTTGTATCTGCTGAACTGGGGCGGATAGGCCACCTTTTCCAGCAGATCGCGCATCTCCTCCACCTTGCTGTTGCTGGCGGCGTCCATTTCATACACATCCAGGCTGGTCTCGGCCAGGATGGCCTTGCAGCTGTCACACTCCCCGCAGGGATCGCCGTTCACCGGATGCTCGCAGTTGACCGCCCTGGACATGATCTTGGCGGCGCTGGTCTTGCCTGTGCCGCGGCTGCCGCAGAAAAGATAGGCATGGGCGATGTGCCCTGTCACGATCTGATTGCGCAGGGTGCGCACGACGGCCTCCTGGCCCACCATGTCTGAAAAGGTCTGGGGACGCCAGACCCTGTAAAGCGCCTGATACATGAAGTGAAATACCTCCGGTCCATCGCGGATCAGGCCGGCCGCGGATAACCGACAGCCGTTTTCCGATCCCTATCGCGTGAAAATCCTTCCCCTGCATTATCTCACATTCCGGCAGGATTGGCAAGCAAAAGATTTACACTTTTCAGTTCAATTTTGCTTGCATTTATGAACTTTGTATGATACAATCATCATAAGCAAACGCTTGTTTGCTTTATGAAAACAAACGCGGCGGATCCCTTGCGGCGCAGGGGAAGCCGGACACGCGCGCTTGCGCGGACAGACTGTATAAAGCGAACAGCCCGGGCTTTTCCGGCAAAAACGGAGCGCCCCGGGCATCGCGTGAGAAAGGAGCGGACATGACAGATACTGCAAACAGAAAGCCCGCCGGGACAGCCGGCGGAAACGGGATCATCCGGGGAAAGGAGGGCCGCGCTTACCTGCCCTCCCTGGGGCTGAAGCCCCTGAAGAGAGCGCCGGAGGGCAGCACGGGCGGCTGTGTGGAGGCGCACCTGCGGCTGATGTGCCTGCGGGAAGCCCGTCACAGGGCGGAATGGCTGCGGGAGCGGCTGAACAGCATGGAGCGGCAGTTCCTTCCCGCGCAGCATTCGGATGCCGGGCGGGTGGATCACAGCCGGGAGGGCAGCGTCACGGAAAGTCTGGCGGTGCTGCGGCTGGAACTGGAGGAAAAGCTGGCCGCCGCGGAGACGGAGCACGCCCGGGCGTACGCGGACTGCTGCCGGCTGATCGGCGGGGTGCGGAGCGTGCCGGCGCGGGAAGCCCTGACGCTGGTATACCTGGAGGGGCTCAACGCCCAGGATGCGGCGGACAGGATGGAGATCAGCCTTTCCGGGCTGAACAGCTTCAAGCGGGACGGGCTGAAAGAGATCCAGCGCACGCTTGAATAAAACAAAAACGGTGTCCGTTCATCAGTCAAAGGACACCGCCATGGATGAAAAAGGCTCCGGACCGCGGAGAAACGCGGCCCGGAGCCTTTTCTGTATCAGGTTCCGCCGGCAGGAGTGCCGGGGATGTTCATCAATAGAACAGCAGGGTGATGACGCCGAAGACACCGGTCTGGAGGAGGACTTCGCTTCCGTTGAAGCCGCAGTCGACGGGCTCCTCAACACCTTCGATGACCGCCTTGACGGCAGCAGCGCCTTCGGGAATCTGTTCGGGCTTCAGGGTCAGGGCCAGGGGAACAGGATTGATGCCGTTCACTTCCTCGGCTTCCGCCCCGTCCAGCTTCTTGATCAGCTTGATTTCAAAGGCGGCGGTGCCCAGCACGTCAGCATCCTCAACAGCGGCAGGCTGAGCTTCATTGACGGCCAGATTCAGCTTCATGGAGTATTTGTTATCCAGCTTGATCTGCTCCGCGCGGCTGATGATGCCGGTCTCAAGAAGGGCATTGCCGGAAACCTTGACCTGCGCGCGGGTCACGGGGGCGTTTTCGGCGATCTCGGCAGCCTTCCAGACAACGTCATAGGCATCGGGGGCGGGCTGTACAAAGCCGCAGCGGTAGCATACCCCGTCCACATACGAGTGGGGCGCGTAGTAGCAAGTGTAGACATAGTGTTCGCAGCCCCATCCGCCGTCGCAAAGACACTTGCAGCCTTGTTCATTCCCGCCGTAGACGGAACGGTCACTCGGGTGGCCATTGGGGCAGTTCGGAAGATCATTGAACAAGGTGTCGGCAAAGGCAGTGGACGCCAGGGTCAGCAGCATGGCAAGGGCAAGTACGGCAGCAAACAGTTTCTTCATAGATCATTCTCCTTTCAGATGCGGCATGTGCTGAGCGCACATGCTCAGTTGTGTTTTTCAGCGCGATCCGTCACCGGCCGCGTCAGGTTCAGCAGGCAGGGTAATGGTTACTGTGATTGTTACTCGTATTATATTTCATGTAACCCGATATGTCAACAGGTTTTTGATGATTTTTTTCAAAATTTTATTCCGTACCGCACAAATGGCCTCAAAATCATCTATCCGGCAGCCGGTTACATATTTTCATCATCTGCATGTCTTGTGTAACCGTCCGGCATTTTCCCGTCCCTGCATATATGATTATAGTACGATGATTTTTCAAAACAACCCCGGAATTTACGCAAAAAACGGCAAAATTTACGCATCGGGCGGATTTTTGGGCTTCCCGCAGCCGGGAACACTGATCCGGAACCGACTTCCCCGGCCGGAGAAATTCCCGATCTTTCCGGATCGGGAGACAGACAAACCGGCATTTCGCCTATTCCGGATCCGGGGAAAGAAGCCGGATGAGCCGTTTCCATATTGACTTTCTTCCCGCCGCGCTCTATAATACATATGTTTCATTTTACTCATTCTGTAACAAAAAAGAGGGAACTGCTATGAAAAAGATGGAAATACCCGAGCTGGATTTCGTGGGAATTCCCGGTGATGATGTGATCGCCACTTCCAAGGGCAAGGGCTGCGACTGGCATGCGGATGAGTGCTGGAATTTCTGCCTGATCGATGACGTGGATGAAGATGGCTGTGAGGCAGTGTGCGGCAGCTACACGAACATGGATTGCCTGGATGTTGAAAGCTGCACGGCTGTATTCGACGACCGGCCGTAACATCAGAACAAAAGCAGGGGCAGTGCGTCAGAACGGGCACTGTCCTTTTTATATATCAGCGCCGGCATCCCCCGTCCCGGGCGATGATATTCCTGCCGTCACGCTCTGTATGACCTGTTTTTTGTGTTGCATATTTTTCCAAATGCTGCTATACTGTGTTTGACACGCAGAGGATATGGACGGGACCGCACAGAAGGAGAGTAAAGTTATGAAGAAAATGGAACTGCCCGAACTGGATTTCGTATCGTTTTTCACTGATGATGTGATCGTCACTTCCTGCAGCGAGTATGTAAATGACTGCCTCACTGACTGCGGCAATAACTGCACCACAGTATGCACAGGATACAACTGCCCCGCGCATTGCGGCGGTGACTGCTTCGATGACAGCTGCTTCCAGGAATGCTCAGGATACTGCTCCGATGACAGAGGAGAACGCTGCTTCGTAGAAGACTTATCCATGGATTGAGATATCGTCAGCTGATATCCTGAATACAGTACGAACACATACGGGAATGAATTCAGATCATGCTCCGGGAAGGGATGCATGACTGACGCCCATGCCGCGGAGCTGATAACAGCCCGCGGTTTTTTGATGCGCTGCGCTTGCGAATGAAAGGGTTTTCAGGAAACTGTCGGGGTGCGGGAAGCCGCTTGCGGCTGACTCGCACGCGAACCGCCTGCATTCATTCGATTGCCGCGTATACGCCGCGGCTGCGGATTTCTTTTCAAAGACTGAAACAGGTCCGTAAGACGGAATACGGTAATAATGCGGCGTTGGGGTTACGGTGGCGATGCAAGGAAGCACGCGCGCACCGGGCACGCAATGGCGCAGAGATGAGCGCCGCCAGTGGCGGATGAAGCGAATCGGAAGCGTGGTGAGCAAAGGGACGGAGTTGAGTGGTGCCCCGGCGGGGCATTCTGCGAAGCAGAAAACGAAACGGAAGCCGGCTGAGCAAGGGGGGACGAAGTTGAGTGGTGCCCCGGTGGGGCATTCTGCGAAGCAGAAAACGAAATGGAAGTCGGCTGAGCAAGGGGGGACGGAGTTGAGTGGTGCCCCGGTGGGGCATTCTGCGAAGCAGAAAACGAAACGGAAGTCGGCTGAGCAAGGGGGGACGGGGTTGAGTGGTGCCCCGGCGGGGCATTCTGCGAAGCAGAAAACGAAACGGAAGTCGGCGGAGCAAGGAAGCAGAAGGAAGCGACTTCAGTCGCGACACGCTGCGACCATTGCGAAGACCCGGGAAAAGGAAGCGGCGCTGCCGCGACGCGCTGCGACCATTGCGAAGACCCGGGAAAAGGAAGCGACTTCAGTCGCGACACACTGCGACCATTGCGAAGACCCGGGAGGATGACGAGCGGCAGCGAAGACAGCCGACCCGTTGCGAACCTGACCGGACGGAGCGAGACGCGCCGCTGCAGCAGCCATGATTGATCCTGACTTCTATCCCGGTTTGGTTTGTTACCGCAAAGACCGTTTTCTGTCAGCGGACGGTGTTTCGATCACCGTAGCGGCGATGCCCTCATCGCCATGGCGCAACAATTGACATTGTTCCATATAACGAAGGCAATACAGGTTTCTCAGTCCCCGTTCCGCTGATATTGTTTTCCTGACGCAATGCGCTTCACTTTGCCGCGGGCAAAGCCTCACTTTCCCTGCTATTGGTGTATTTCTACCGATTTTACACCGCTTTTCACATTGCGAAAGCCCGTACCGGGTGGTATACTTTACCGGTACGTTTGTACACTTCTTTACGCGTATCTTTTTCCGGCCAGTTCAGTCTGCCATCCGTGCAGCCGTTCTTATGAAAATCCGCAGCGCCGGCGTGTACGGCGGGGGGACGGAGTTGAGTGGTGCCCCGGCGGGGCATTCTGCGAAGCAGAAAACGAAACGAAAGCCGGCTGAGCAAGGAAACAGAAGGAAGCGGCTCCTGCCGCGACGCGCTGCGACCATTGCGAAGACCCGGGCAGGAAAAACCGCCTGAAACTTTAGTAGAGAGCAAAATCCGGACCGAATGAAAACAAATAACGTCTGTTTTCATTCGCCTCCGAAGGAGGAATAGATTATGCCGCTGACTCAATTTGACAAGGAAAGCATCAAAAACGCCATCGTGGGCAAGCTGCAGCGCTACAACGGCCGCACCCTGGAGGATGCCACCCCGCAGCAGATATACAATGCCGTGGCCACCACCGTGCGCGACCAGATCATGCAGAAGTGGACCGCCGCCCGTGAGCGCGATAAGTCCTTCACCGGCAAGCGCCTGTATTACCTGAGCGTGGAATTTCTCACCGGCCGCAGCCTGTACTGCAACATTCTGAACCTGTGCGCCACAAAGAACTATGTGGACGCCCTGAAGGAACTGGGCATCAACTGGAAAGACGTGATGCACGAGGAGCCCGAGCCCGCCCTGGGCAACGGCGGTCTGGGCCGTCTGGCCGCCTGCTTCATGGACAGCCTGGCCTCGCTGGATCTGCCCGCCATGGGCTGCACCATCCGCTACGAATACGGCCTGTTCCGCCAGAAGCTGATCGACGGTCAGCAGGTGGAAGTGCCCGACAGCTGGCTGGATAACGGCAATGTGTGGGAAGTGGCCGCCCCCGAGGACACCGTGGAAGTGCATTTCTACGGCCATGTGGAGGAAGGCATGCGGGACGGACGTCAGGTGTTCGATCTGAAGGATTACCGCACCGTGCTGGCTGTGCCCTATGATATGCCCGTGATCGGCTACGATAACGATACCGTCAACAGCCTGCGCACCTGGCGCGCCAAATCCCCCAACCCCACCGGCCTGCCCCAGTTCGGCGGCGGCAACTACCTGCGCACCATGCAGGAGGAGGATCTGGCCACCGTTATCAGCCGCTTCCTGTATCCCGATGACAATCATTACGAGGGCCGCGAGCTGAGGCTGAAGCAGCACTATTTCTTCACCAGCGCCACGCTGCAGTACGCCCTCAAGGATTTCAAGCGCCGCTTCGGCAACGATTTCCGGCTCATCCCCGAAAAGATGGCCATCCATATCAATGACACCCATCCCGGCCTTGCCATTCCCGAGCTGATGCGTCTGCTGATGGATGAAGAGGGTCTGGGCTGGGACGAGGCCAGCCAGATCGTTCAGAAGACCGTGGCCTACACCAACCACACCGTCATGAGCGAGGCGCTGGAGCGCTGGCCCGAGGAAATGATGAAGAACCTGGTGCCCCGCGTATACATGATCATCCAGGAGATCAACCGCCGGGTGTGCGAGCGTCTGGCCCACCATTACAACAACGGCTGCGATCCCCGCATCGCCGGCATGGCCATCACCGCCTACGACATGGTGCACATGGCCAACCTGTGCGTCAGCATGAGCCACAGCGTGAACGGCGTAAGCCAGCTGCACGGCGAGATCCTGAAGGCGGATACCTTTAAGGATTACTATGAGGTGATGCCCGAAAAGTTCAGCGCCATCACCAACGGCATCACCCACCGCAGATGGCTGATGGCCGCCAACCGCAACCTGAAGCATCTGCTGCTGGATACCATCGGCGACAGGTGGATCAAGGAGCCCGAGCATCTGGAGGATCTGCTCCCCTATGCCGATGACGCCGCCTTCCGGCAGAAATTCGGCGATGTGAAGCGCGCCAACAAGGTGATCTTCTCCAACATGCTCATGCACCGTCAGGGCATGGAAGTGGACCCCGATTTCATGTTCGATGTTCAGGCCAAGCGCCTGCACGAATACAAGCGTCAGCTGCTGAACGCCCTGCACATCCTGGTGCTCTACAACCGCATCATGGATGATCCCAATTACACCATGACGCCCCGCGTGTTCATCTTCGGCGCCAAGGCCAGCCCCGCCTATTACATGGCGAAGCAGATCATCCGCCTGATCATCGCCATCAGCAAGCTGATCGACAAGAGCCCCCGCGCGAAGAGCATGCTGAAGGTGGTATTCCTGGAGAACTATGATGTATCCGGCGCCGAAGCCCTCATGCCCGCCGCCGATCTTTCCGAGCAGCTCTCCACCGCCGGCAAGGAAGCCAGCGGCACCGGCAACATGAAATTCATGATGAACGGCGCGGTCACCATGGGCACCATGGACGGCGCCAATGTGGAGATCTACGATGCCGTGGGCGAGGACAATATCTACATCTTCGGCATGCGGGCCGATACCGTGGCCGCCCTCTACAGCGAAGGCAACTACAGCCCCATGCACATCTTTGAGACCAACGGCGAGCTGCGCCGCGCCCTCACCCAGCTGATCGACGGCACCCTCTTCCCCGATGCCCCCGCCACCCTGCAGGATATCTACCACAACCTGCTGTTCTCCGATCATTACTTCGTGCTGAAGGATTTCGGCAGCTACTCCATGGCCCAGCGC
>PITV01000137.1 GCA_017577285.1 Clostridiales bacterium | reverse complement strand
GTGTAGGGATACAGACCGGCATCAAGAAGCTTTGTGATGACGGTGCGCTTGGTCTTCAGGCTGCGGGCGGAAATATCCATCAACTTGTCCAGATTGGTGTAGAATTCCTCAACACTGGCGGATTCATAGGCCAGACGGGGCATATTGATGGTCACAACGCCTACAGAGCCGGTGCTTTCGCCGCTTCCGAAGAAACCGCCGCTCTTTTTGCGAAGCTCGCGCAGATCCAGACGCAGGCGGCAGCACATGCTGCGCACATCGCTGGGCTCCATATCGGAGTTGATATAGTTGCTGAAATAAGGAGTGCCGTACTTGGCGGTCATTTCAAACAGCAGTCTGTTGTTTTCGGTATCGCTCCAGTCGAAATCCCGGGTGATGGAATAGGTGGGGATGGGATACTGGAACCCGCGGCCGTTGGCATCGCCTTCGATCATGATCTCGATGAAGGCCTTGTTGACCATGTCCATTTCCTTCTTGCAGTCGCCGTAGGTGAAATCCATTTCCTTACCGCCGACGATGGCAGGCAGATTTTCAAGATCCTTGGGCACAGTCCAGTCCAGCGTGATGTTGGAGAAGGGCGCCTGTGTGCCCCAGCGGCTGGGGGTGTTCACACCGTAGATGAAGCTCTGTACGCACTGTTTTACTTCCTTCTGACTCAGGTTGTCCACCTTCACGAAGGGAGCGAGATATGTATCGAAAGAGGAGAAAGCCTGAGCGCCGGCCCATTCATTCTGCATGATGCCCAGGAAATTGACCATCTGGTTGCACAGGGTGGAGAGGTGAGAGGCGGGAGAGGAGGTGATCTTGCCGGGCACGCCGCCGAGGCCTTCCTTGATAAGCTGCTTCAGGCTCCATCCGGCGCAGTAGCCGGTGAGCATGGAAAGATCGTGGATATGGATCGCGGCACTGCGGTGCGCTTCGGCGATCTCATTGTCATAGATCTCGCTCAGCCAGTAGTTGGCGGTGATGGCGCCGCTGTTGGATAGGATCAGGCCGCCGACAGAGTAGGTGACGGTGCTGTTTTCCTTTACGCGCCAGTCGTTGATCTGCAGATAGTTATCCACCAGATCCTTGTAATTGAGCAGGGCGGAGTTGACATTGCGCACCTTCTCACGCTGTTTGCGGTACAGGATGTAGGCCTTCGCAACATCGGTATAGCCGGCTTCGGAAAGCACACTTTCTACGCAGTCCTGGATCGCTTCGACCGCGATCAGGTCATCCTTGATCTGGGGTTCAAAGGTGGCCGTTACACGCAGGGCCAGCATATCCATGACGCTGGGATGATACTGCTTGTTCAGGGCCTCGAAGGCCTTGGTGATGGCCTTGCTGATCTTGTTGATATCAAAATCCGTGATAGTTCCGTCTCTTTTGACAACCTTGTACATGACTCTCTCCTTTTTAACAAAAACGCGGCAGAAACGCATATTTTCGAACAGTACATAAGATACCATGCTTTCATACTGTTGTCAATATGTTGTTGATAAAAAAACTTTTCGAACACAATATATAGTGGTTTAACGGAAAATGAGAAAAACAGAAAAAGGCGTGAACCCTTGATTTTCAAGGAGATCCGCCTTTTCTGCATATGTTCTTCATTCCGTTCTATTGTGTTTTTTCAGCGGGTATTCCATCAGTCCACGCCCCTGACCTCGCACAGTTCCACGCTCGGCCTTACAAGCTCCGCCCACGCGCGAAGATCACCGGGATCGGGGGCGCTGAAGCCGGAGTACAGAACGGTGTCGCGGTCTGTGAAACTTTGCAGATAATATCGTTTCGCGCCCTTGATCCACTCTGCGATATCAGCAAAGCTTTCCCGGTCATGCAGTTCCCGCACAACGGTGGTCCTCAGTTCATAATCGCATCCGCTGTCCATGAGCATGCGCAGGCTTTCGTTCACGCGGGACAGATCCATCTGCTGCAGCCCGCAGGTGAGGGCATACTTGTCTCTGCTGTTTTTGATATCCATGGCGACATAGTCCGCCAGCTTCTCCGAGAGCACTTTTTCCAGCTGCCGGGGATGATTGCCGTTGGTGTCCAGCTTGACCGGATATCCCAGATCGCGGATCTTTTTTATCAGTTCGGGAAGTTCTCTGCGGAGCAGAGGTTCGCCGCCGGTGATCGCCACCCCGTCCAGCAGCCCCTGACGTTTTTTCAGAAAAGAAAGGAATTCCTCTTCCGTCATGACGCTTTCAGCCTTTCCCGCATCGATCAGTTCACTGTTGTGGCAGAACGGGCAGCGCAGATCGCACCCGCTGAGGAAGATCGTGCAGGCCACCCGCCCCGGAAAGTCGAGCAGCGTCATTTTCTGTATTCCCTGAATGTCCATGATTTGTCTGTCTCCTGTTTCTGTTATAAGCCGACGGTATAAAGGATGTGCAGATTGCGGATCTGCCCGTCTTCGATCCTGTCATTCACCGAGTACGCGTGTTTTTCCAGATCGCCGCAAATCGCTTCCGTGTACTGCCTTTTCTGAAGCTGATCTATAAAAAAGGATGCGGTCTCTTCGATGAGCGACTGTTTCACTTCGGAGCATTCATCATCATCTCCGGCGCACAGCAGATATTCGAGGGAAGGCTTGATCCCGGAAAAGTCATCCAGCCTGTCCAGCGCGCGGAAACTCCACTTATAGTAGGGCATATAGACTCCGGAAAGCAGGAACGCGCTCTCCAGCGCGGCCTTCACAAATTCTGTCAGCGCCAGTTTCGCCGCGGCTGTCTCCTTGTGAGACAGGCACCGGCAATAATTGTACTGGCCGCTCTGTGCCATGATCAGCAACTGCCCGGCCAGACGCTTCAGCATGATATCACGGGGCATTTTCCGCAGATATTCCCGGATGGATGAGAAGGCTCCGTCCCCGTCATAAAAGATCTCGCCGTTCACCGACTCTGCCAGAGACCATTGCGGAAGCCTCAGCCAGCTCTCCGCGGACAGTGTGCCGTTCTCCATGCCGGTTTTCTCACGGAAAAAATCCTCTCTGCGGATGACTCCGTGCCGTGAGCCGCCTACCGGTGAGATGCGCAGCCTCTTAATGCCTTCAAATTCGCCCGGCAGCGCGGCATACGCGCGCTCCAACAGAAAGGCTGTCCTGCGGTCTACAATGTCCTCAGAAGGCAGAAAAATGCAGAATCCTGGCTCGAAATCGTGATCACGGGATATTTCATCATCAAAACCGAAGCATTCCGATCCGCTGCCGCAAAGACCGGCGCACAGATGAGGGAGGATGTCCGGAAAACGCTCCTTCAGCACCGGCATGCCGCAGGATTCAAAATACTTCCTGCACAGTTCCAGTCCCTGCATGACACATCCTCCTTCCTTCCATTCTGTGCATATTATATGCGTGTTCCGGGGCTTTCGCAAGAATGATTATCGATTTGCTTGCGAAGGGTTATGATATCCGCATTGTACACTCTGTGCTCTTTGCTTGAAAAAAAGGAGCACAGAGGCTATAATAGCCAATAAGGAAGCCGGAAAACGAAAAAGTGAAAGGATGATGGATCATGTCTGAACGTGCTAAAACGCCTGTAACGCGGGAACAGATCGGCAGGTGGAATGAAAAACTGTCCTGCAGGAGATATATGATGGCAAAACGCGCTCTCAGCAAGAGCAGCCTTGAGGAAGTGATGTTCCGGTCCGAGGACGCGGCAAAGATGCGCATGAAGTTTTCTCTCGAGATCCCCTCTCTGCCGGTGACCAATCAGCAGCAGAGCGGCCGCTGCTGGCTTTTCGCGGCGGCAAATGTGCTGCGTGAAAGGATCGCGAAGCAGCTGAATGTGGAAAATATCGAACTGAGCCAGAGCTATCTTGCATTCTGGGATAAATTCGAGCGTGCCAATTACTTTATGGAAAGCATCCTTGAAACTGCCTCTCTTCCGGCGGATGACCGCACCGTTTCATTCATCCTGAAGACCGGCGTGCATGACGGCGGGCAGTGGGATATGTTCGTCAATATCGTGAACAAGTACGGCGTAGTCCCCAAGGATGTGTTTGATGAAACCAGACAGAGCCGCGCCAGCAAGGAAATGAACTTTTATCTGAACCGATACCTGAAGATCTGTGCGGGAAAACTTCGCGGCATGGTGAAGGACGGGGCGGACAGCGCCGCCATCGATTCCGCGAAGGATGAGATGCTTGGCAGGGTGTACACCTTCCTCTGCTCCTGCTACGGCGAGCCGCCCAGGACCTTTGATTTTGAATATGTGGACAGGGACAGGGTCTATCACCGGAAAGACGGCATGACCGCGCTTTCATTCCGGGATGAATATGTCGGGGACCTTTTGGATAGAATGGTCAGCATCATCAACGCTCCGACAGCCGATAAACCGTTTGACAGGACCTTTACCGTGCGCATGCTGGGCAATATCGTGGGAGAGAAGGGCGTCAGACATCTGAACCTTTCCATGGAGGATTTCAAGGCCGCGATCCTCCGTCAGATGCAGGACGGGAAGGTGGTCTGGTTCGGCAGCGATGTGGGCAAGTGGGGTGCCCGTGAACAGGGACTGTGGGATGACAAATGCTTTGATGCTGAACTGGTGACCGGCATGGATATGGAGATCAGCAAGGAGGATGCTCTGGATCTGGGCTTCTCCGCCATGAATCACGCCATGGTGCTCACCGGCGTCAACATGAAGGACGGAAAGCCGGAACGCTGGAAGATCGAGAACAGCTGGGGAGATGAAAAGGGATTCAAGGGATATTATGTCTGCTCTGACAGCTGGTTCGACCAGTATGTGTATCAGGCGGCGGTGGAAAGGGAATATCTGGAAGAAAAGGCCGCTTTGTATGATGCTGAACCCATCGTTCTTGAACCCTGGGATCCCATGGGAACACTGGCTGACTGATCTTCTGAAGATATCATAAAAAACAACCCCGCGTGCGAAAAGACTGCCGCGGGGCTGTTTTGCGCTGCACCGGAAGACGGGATCACTCCAGTCCGGAATAATAGGCCTTTGCCTTGTCGGCAAGATGCTTCTCATACAGGAAATACCCGTAATAGCCGAAAATGGGCGCGCATTTGTCATATACGAAAGCGATATGACCGTTCACAGGCAGGGAAGAGCCGGTCAGCAGGAGATACGCTTTCTCGATCAGCTCTTCGATCTCTTTCTCCGCGCTCACACCGTATCTCGCCTGACGCGCATCCGCCATATTGAGCAGGGTGATCGCCTGCTCCGCCGCGCCGAAAGGCTGTGTTCCCATCAGCTCCATCGCCTTTGAAAATGTCTTGTCCGCTTCATCCCATCTTTCCTCTTTGACCAGCGCCAGCGCGTGATTGTTGCAAAGGCCGGCCATCACATCGCCGGGGATACCAGGATTCTCCACGGCTGTTTTTTCCGCCCTGTCGAACAGCTCATTGGCTTTGCGGGCATCCGAAAAAGCAGTGTATACGGTTCCGGCATTGATGAGGGCGTTGCAGGCAGCGGAAGGGGAGACCTGTGCTCTGTCGATCAGATCAAGGGCCTCATCCGCGCAAAGCAGCGCGTTTTCTCCGTCTCCCGTCTTTCTGTAAACGCCCATCTGTTCGTTCCTGAGCGTAAACAGGCCCCGCAGATCGTTCCCCAGCTTTGCCTCCTCCACCCAGTAGCAGAGATACTGCCGGGCGCCCTCGTAATCCTGCCTGTCCAGAAAGGCATCCAGTTTTTTCATCACTCTGTCCATCGGGACAGGATGGTGTTCATCCATACAGAGGGGACATACGGGTTCCTGATAGTCTTCCGGACTGATGAAAGCGGTCATGACTGTTCCCTTCTTCTCTTCAAAAAAATCCCCTTCTCCTTCCGGAAAAGGGAATTTGTGATTGCATTACTTGGCGTATTCCGTGCTCCTGGTCTCGCGGATAACATTGACGCGGATCTGACCGGGATACTCCATTTCCTTTTCGATCTTGCGGGCGATCTCGCGGGCCAGCACCTTGGTGCCCTCATCAGTGACATCCTCGGGCTTGACCATGATGCGCACCTCGCGGCCGCTCTGGATGGCGAAGCACTTGTCAACGCCGTCAAAGCTGTTGGCGATCTCTTCAAGCTTTTCAAGACGCTTGATGTAGTTTTCAAGGCTCTCTCTGCGGGCACCGGGACGGGCGGCGCTGATGGCGTCGGCAGCCTGCACCAGTACGGCTTCCACGGTCTGAGGCTCCACATCATTATGGTGGGCCAGGATGGCGTGGATGACATCGGGAGACTCATGATACTTGCGGGCCAGTTCGCCGCCCAGGGACACGTGAGTGCCTTCCTGTTCATGGTCGACGGCCTTGCCGATATCATGCAGCAGACCGGCACGCTTGGCCAGGGCCACATCGGCGCCCAGCTCGGCGGCCATAAGCCCTGCCAGATGGCTGACTTCGATAGAGTGCTTCAGTACGTTCTGACCGTAACTGGTGCGCCACTTCATGCGGCCCAGCAGTTTGACCAGTTCGGGGT
>PITV01000136.1 GCA_017577285.1 Clostridiales bacterium | reverse complement strand
GTTCATGGCACAGCTGAACAAAACCCTTTATCTTTGCCAGATATTCCGCCGGAGCCTTTTCATACTCCCTGTAGTTCATCCAGAACCGGATGCTGTTCAGTCCTATCCTTTTCGCGTAGGACAGTTCTCTTACCGTCTGATCTCTCTCACCCATACGGTGATTGACTCCGCGAATAAAACTGTAATCCTTCAGCGGTCTCATTCGATCCCCTCCCCTGTCGTGCACCCGGTCTGCTGTTTGTGAGCAGCGATGTCTGTTGATCTGTCTGAAACATTAAGTCGTAATGCCTGTCCATGATGCATGGTCATATATTCCCATCCAAATGTTCCACATCGTGGTAATCCGGATGCGGATCCGCGCATCATGGCACACTTTTCCGCCGGATTTGAACAATGGTCACATTCCCGTAAGTCCCGTTCTCTCCACGCCCTGAATGAAGAACTTCTGTGCGATCAGGAACAGGATCAGCAAAGGAGCAATGATCAGCAGCGCGCCGGCGTTGGTCAGCATGGAAAGCCTTACCGTATCTATTACAGAATTACCGCCGGCCGACCGGGTGATCTGGAAGGAAAGGTTGTTGAGCAGTGTGGAGAAAAGCGGCATGCTGGACATATAGGTAGATGCCGTGTACAGGTCGTTCCATGTCCATACAAAGCTCAGTACGCTGACGGTGACAAGCACAGGGCCCGCGTTGGGCAGCATGATCCTGAAGAAAGTTTTCAGAACGCCGGCGCCGTCAACAAAGGCGGCCTCCTCCAGTTCCACGGGAAGCCGGGAGAGGAACTGACGCAGGATGTAGATGAACAGACCGTTCTTTGTCGCCTGGCACCCCAGCGACATGAGCACGACAGGCCAGACTGTTCCGATGAGCGTTTTCTTTCCCACGCCGAACAATCCCAGCAGTCCGTAAAGGTCAAAGTAGCGGTACTGCATGTATGTCGTGACCATATAGGTCTGCTGAGGAACGACAAGGGTCATGATCACAAGAAAGAAAACGATCTTGTTCCCCCTGAACCTGAAGCGGGCAAACCCATATCCCGCGAGGGTGCAGGACGCGACCTGAATGACCGTAGCCAGCACACTGACCCCCAGTGTGGTGAAGAAGTATTTGGGGTAGTCGATCAGATCGAGCACATCGGCAAAGTTGGCCAGTGTGGCAGTACGCGGCACCCACTTTACCGTCATGTCATACATATCCGACTTTGACATAAACGCGACGGATATTTTCTTGAACAGCGGATACAGGATCACATAGCAGATACCGATAATCATGAGCCATCTGATGATCTTCCACAGAATGCCGCCGGCCTTGCGCTTGACAGCAGCCCTGCTTATGGCTTTTCTGTTAATTTTCATAATTGCTCACCACCTTCCGCATGATCAGGGTGACGATCCCCAGCAGGAGCAATATCATGATCGAATAGATCCAGCTCATGGCGGATGACAGGCCGAAATTCAGGCTGTTGCCGAATGCCGTATCCTCGATCATGGACAGAGTCTGATTTGTCGTTGCAGTGAACGAATCGATAATGGTAAAGATCATACAAGTCATGATCATGGGGCTCGTCATGGGGAAAGTGATCTTCCAGTAGCTCTCCCAGGCCGAGGCTCCCTCGATGGCCGCCACTTCATACATGGTCGGAGGAATGGACTGCAGCGCGGCCAGGAAAATGATGATCTGCACGCCTGACAGGATGATAATGTCATATATCCTGCCTGCCGCTTCTGAAAGATACTGAGCGACTGCATTGGGCAGGATACCGCTATTGATCAGCGAGTTGGCCAGATTGAGAGATTCGATCCCCGTCAAAGACTGGCTCGCCTTATAGTTGTTGCCGGAGCCCATCATGTTCTGCAGCGCGTCAGACGCGTCAAAATGCATCAGTGAAGGCGCAGCGAGCACGAGAGGCAGGAAAAAGATGACACGCACCAGCGTGCGCCCCTTGAATTTGCTGTTGATCAGACTTGCGGCAAAAAAGGAGAATATCGTGATAAGAGGCAGGTTCAACAGCATATCCAGCAGTGACCTGACCGCTTTTTCTCTGAAAACAGTATTGACAAACAGAGCGTCATAGTAATTGCGGAACCCGATAAAGGTGGTGCTGAAGCCTTCCGGAGACAAATCCACGCGGGAAAGTGAGAAATATACAGACCTGATCGTAGGGATCCCGAACTGGAAGATCAGCCCGAGGCACAGAGGCAGAACAAACAGATAGCCCCATCTCGCCTTCCTGGCCGTCAGTGTTTTCATCTTGCGCCTGCTCACTGTCCATCACCTCCCTCTGCCGCGATAAAATCATACGCGGGGATCGTCAGGCCTCCGAACACATAACTGTCACCGGAGTAATTCACATACACCCTGGTTCCGTCCGCGTAGGCTGTTTCGTACACATCCTTTGCGATCTGCCTGTGTCCGGTCATCTCCACGCCGTCTAGCGCGGAGAGCACCCGGAAGGCCCTTCCGTAATCCGCGTGCACCGTCGTTTTCCAGTCATCGATGTGGCCGCAGTTGATGTATGAGTAATCAGTCTCTTTCAGGACCGCTGTCGTCTGCCATGTGAGAGTGTACTGCAGGCCCGCGCCGAATTCCACCGCTCTGAGGAACGCGATATCATAATCCTCCCCGTAGTTCAGGGACGGACAGCAGTAAGGGATGCTTCCGCGTATGACCGCCTGATAGAACGGGATGCTTTCATCGGTCACGCGAAACGCGCTGTCAGAACAGGGCATATCCATGATCCCGGAAGCATAGGCAAGGGCATAAGCATTGGGATTGACCAGATACAGATCAATGCCGGCAGCCGCCCCTTCCAGTACGCCGGTCTGCCCCGTCTGCATCTCCACCCGGTTCATGGATTCCTTACGTTTGTAGTCAGACCACAGCATCGTTCCGGTATCGGGAATGCAAATGCCGGTCAGCGCGTTTTTATCCGCAAACCGGACTGCGGCATCCGCGGAGACCCGCGTGCTCTTCATGTTCAGCTGATAAATGACGCGTCCGTCATAATTCTGATATCTGCTTATGTAATTGTAATAATATCTAACAGCAATATCCCTGCACAGATCTCTCGCGCAGTTGCCCGATGTGCTCAGGCCGGAGGATGTATACGCAGTCTGCAGCCACACCTGCGGGATCAGGATCCTTCCGTCTCCGCTGATCTTTTCCGTCAGCCTGCGGAAAGCGTCCTTCCCTCCGAGGGCGCTCTCAAGCGCGATCTTTTTCGCCCAGGACTGCATCAGTCCGCCGTCAAACATTCCCTCCGGCGAGATCCACAGCGCAGCGGCTTCCGGGAACATATCCGCGATCTCACCGATCTGGTCATAGCCGGTCATGCACTCGATCCCGTTGACGGAAATGCCCATTACAGTTTTTTTCGCCGGCACCGCGCAGATGATATCCAGAGAAAGCGGATAGCCGCCGTGCCCGTTCTGCCTGAGCGCGCCGCGGCTCAGCAGTTCCTGCCTGTACACCCTTGCCATACCCATGTAATCAGCGTCTTCTTCATCAAGCAGCGTATAGCACAGGACGATATCTCCTCTGTAGGGCGTTTCCTCAAAGTAGATCTGCTTTGAATCGGTCGATATCTCCATCATATCATTATCCGTGGTCAGCACGGTAACATATGCCGTGTTGTACGAATTCTGCATGCCGGCCACTCTCGCGCACAGGGTGCACAGCGCCTCGCCCTGCATCACCTCCGCGAGGAGCGCCGCCTTTCCGTTCTTGATCCCGAAGACCGGCAGAGATATCTTCTGGTCTATAACATACTGTCCCTCTGTATCGCTGACCGTATCATTGCCGTACATACGCATGGAGAAGGGCGTTTCCGCGGTTTTCCCGTTGTTCCACATCATCAGCGAACCGGAACCGTCCGGCAGCACAAAATATCCCTTTTCTGTTTTTCCGCCGCACCCGAAATATTCAAGGAAACTGACCTCATAAGGCGGATACTTCTCGTCATACAGCATGCTTTCGCCCTTGAGGCGCGCAGTCAGTTTTCCGTCCTCAAGAGAATATTCCACATCGAACTGGAAATAAGCCCGTGACACTTCCTCTGTTTCCACCTGATTCACCCGGTTGTCGTATTCAAGATCTTCCCAGGTGTATCCGGCCTCATCCATGAATCCCTTGATCTTCTTCAGGATACGGCTTGAATCCTTTGTCAGATAGTAGATATCCTCATTGATCACATTGGGATATGTCTTGACCATTTTCTCCACATAGGATTCATCTTTTCCCGTTACAGACGCCACCCGGTAATAACCGAGAAGTTCCTTTCTGTCCTTGTCATTCAGCCTGGAGGCAAATTCATCCATGCGTGCCACAGAGATCTGCTGCGGCACATCGGAAAGAGTAACGGTCGTCTTTCCGAGATAGTATGTAACATACAGCACATTGTCTCTGACCTCATATTTCATGCTGCCGTTCGCCACACAGTCGTTATAACTGTCCATCTGGCAGAATGTGCCCTTTGTATCATAATAGGCAACGCTGATCTGCGCCCCGATCCTCTGTCTTGTCGTTCCCTGCACCATCGTTTCGGAGTCCCGGTCCTGCGGGTTCGAGTACCACACCTGACCGGTCACCTTGTCCCGCAAAGCGATCTCCGCCGTATCCGCGCGGAAATACAGCTCGGCCCTTTCATCCTGCAGCACCAGAGAAAACCCGTCCGCCACAGCTGTATCATATCCGTCATCCTCTATGCTGTCCAGGTTCAGGAAGGCATCAGACCTGCTGGCGCTTATGACTTTTTCATCCGACGGTTCCGCGGTCAGGTTCAGTTGACCCGCGTTGACCTGGAATGTATCGCGCACAAATACACCGGTCAGCACCAGCAGTATGATGACCGTAACAGACACGATCAGTAAACGCTTATAGTATGGTTTCATAATACGCTCCCCCAATACCGCAGGTCATGCCCTGAACGCCACTTCCTGGTAGATCTGAACGATAAAGCCCACAACTTCAAACAGCAGATTAACAAACAGATAGAAAAGGAATACGATGACTGCCATGGCGATCACTGTCACGATCGCCGCGAGAACGGTGCGTCCCATAGTGAAGCCGTGAGCACACATATTGCCGACAAGCAGCAGGAATACGGTATACACCCACAGGAAGCCCTCTATCACCAGATAAACGCTGTATTCATCAAGCGTCAGCACATTGGACAGCACAGCCAGCAGGATCTTCCCCAGGATCATCGGCAGCAGCGCGTAGCAGGCCGCCATATAGATATCCTTCATCTTGCCTTCGCCGCTCATCAGAGTGGTGATGCACCAGTTTGCTACAACAAACAGTGCCACAGGGAAACAGACGATCGCCGCGGTCAGGAACGGATTCTGCTTCTGACTTCCGCTGAAGACGAAGCCTGTCATGGTATTGGCAATGACCGATACGAGGATAAAGAGCACCAGCAGCACTGTCGCTCCTGTCATCGTTCCCTCATGCTCATACTTCAGATCATAGAACCCCTTGAACGGATGCAGGGCGCAGTAAAACGCGTAGTCGATGCTTTTGACTGTCCTGTCGAACCACATGCCGAAACGGGACATCTGCTTTTTCGCTCCGGCCTTTTCAGGCCTGTTCTTTCTCAGTTTCTTTATGAGCGGCACAAACACGATACACAGGATTGCGGCGATCACAATGATAAATATCCAGGTGAAACTGTCATCGAACACCTGCTGCCTGTACTCTTTCAGAGCCTTGCTGTAATATGTCCTGTTTGACGCCAGACGGAATGAGACCATCGCGTCCTGATACTGCCCGTTCCGGAGCTGTACCTTGCCGATGCCCAGATAAGCGAGTTCGCTGTTGGTATTGTAGCGGAACGCCTCCAGAAAGGCCTTTTTGCTTTCTTCATACTCGCCGTTGTTGTAAGCCAGTATTCCCTCTATCAGCCGGGTGCCGTACGCTGTGGGCTCATACACCGTGATCTGTCCGCGGGATGAATCCACCACATACAGGGTGAACCCGTTGTTGTCGATAGCGGCGGGAACGGCGATATCTCCGTCCTGGCTGCCCGATCCGCCGAACGCGAAGAGCATCTGCCCCTCGTTGTCGTACATGAATATCCTGCTCCTGCGCTGATCGGTGCAGGCAAACATACCGCCTTCCAGACAGCAGATATCGTTCAGAACAGAAACGCCCACCGTTCTTCCGGTATACCAGTTGCCCAGATCGCCGGTGAGGTCCTGATTCGAATTGTTGATCAGAACATCGTTCCCGCCGGGATTCAGACGCTGCACGGAGTTCGCCATCGAACTCTGGTCTGCCTGCGAGGTGGCGAATACAAACTCATTCTCATCCATATCCGCGTTGATATAGGTAACAGGCAGGAACGACGACATGGATTTCAGCTGTTCGCGGGTGGAAAACAGTCTCCAGAAAAGCTGCCACAGGGAGGGCTTCACAGGAATGGTGCCGGAATAGCCCTCAAAGGTGCCGTCTCTGGCGATAGTGACCATTCCCTCATATATGC
>PITV01000135.1 GCA_017577285.1 Clostridiales bacterium | reverse complement strand
GGATAGTCCACGCCGTGGGTATCCACACGGACGCATTTCATCACCTGGGGGGTCTTGGGCTTGTTGGTCATCATATTGCGGGGTACGGACACGATGCGGTCCACTTCCTCCATACCCTCGATCACCATACCAAATGCGGCGTATTCGCCGTCCAGATGGGGAGAATCCTTGTGCATGATGAAAAACTGGCTGCCGGCGCTGTCGGGAACCATGGTGCGGGCCATGGACAGCACGCCCCGCTCGTGTTTCAGATCGTTCTTAAACCCGTTGCCGCTGAATTCGCCCTTGATGGACCAGCCGGGCCCGCCGGTGCCGTTGCCCAGAGGATCGCCACCCTGGATCATGAACCCGGAAATGATCCGGTGGAAGGTGAGCCCGTCATAAAAACCGCTGTTCACCAGCTTCAGAAAATTGTCCACGGTGACGGGGGCGATATCGGCGTAGAGCTCGGCGGTGATGGTGCCGTAATCCTTCACTTCGATGGCGACATAGTGAGTACCCGTCGCGGTGACGGTGCTGCCGGCGTTATCGCTGCCGGACGCGGAGGAGAGGATCACGGCCAGCGCGGCGCCAAGAGCGATCACCGCGGCGCAGATGCCGATGATCAGATAAAGCTTTTTATTGTCCTTATGCTCCGGCTTTTTTCCGGATGCCTTTTCTGTCCGTGCCGCGGACCTGTTTTTGTAACTGCCCATAAAAGATCTCCCTTTCTTTCGGATAGGGACATTATAGCACCGTACAGGGAAAATGAAAACCGTTTTGTATAAACACCGTCTGACCGGGGCGGAAATACAGAAAATAAACGAATAATTATGAAAAATTATTAGAAATTTATGCATAAAATTGCAAAAAACCCCTTGACAGGGGGAAAATATCGGCTATAATATGCGTATGTTATGCAGAACGAATGCATAACATACAGAAAAATGTGAAAGGCGCCCGGCGGGCGATACATTCAAGGAGGCTGCATCATGGATAAGAAAGATATCAAAAAGGTCGTTCTGGCATATTCCGGCGGACTGGATACCAGCATCATCATTCCCTGGCTGAAGGAAAACTACAACAACTGCGAAGTTATCGCCGTTTCCGGCAACGTGGGTCAGGCGGATGAACTGGAAGGCCTGGAGGAAAAGGCCCTCAAGACCGGCGCCAGCAAGCTGTATGTGCTGGACCTGACCGATGACTATGTGGATAACTACATTATTCCCACCATGAAGGCGGGCGCCATCTATGAGGATTATCTGCTGGGCACCAGCCACGCCCGTCCCTGCATTGCCAAGGGTCTGGTGGAAATCGCCCTGAAGGAAGGCGCCGACGCCATCTGCCACGGCTGCACCGGCAAGGGAAACGACCAGGTGCGTTTCGAACTGGCCATCAAGCATTTCGCCCCCAATATGCCCGTCATCGCCCCCTGGCGTGAGTGGAGCATCAAGAGCCGCGATGAGGAGATCGACTACGCCGAGGCTCACAATATCCCCCTGAAGATCAACCGCGAGACCAACTACTCCAAGGACAAGAACCTGTGGCATCTGAGCCATGAGGGCATGGATCTGGAAGATCCCGCCAACGAGCCCCAGTACGAGAAGCCCGGCTTCCTGGAGATGGGTGTCAGCCCCATCGACGCTCCCGATGTGCCCACCTATGTGGAACTGACCTTTGACAAGGGCATCCCCGTGGCGCTGGACGGCGAAAAGATGAGCGCAAAGGATATCATCCTGAAGCTGAATGAACTGGGCGGAAAGAACGGTATCGGCATCATCGATATCGTGGAGAACCGTCTGGTGGGCATGAAGTGCCGCGGCGTATACGAAACTCCCGGCGGAACCATCCTGTACAGAGCTCATGAGGCGCTGGAGAGCATCACGCTGGACAAGATGACCATGCATGAAAAGCAGAGACTGTCCGTCACCTTCGCTGAACTGGTGTACAACGGGCAGTGGTTCACCCCCCTGCGCGAAGCGCTTTCCGCCTTTGTGGACAAGACTCAGGAGAAGGTCAACGGCAAGGTGAAGCTGAAGCTGTACAAGGGCAACATCATCAAGGCGGGCACCTGGAGCCCCAACAGCCTCTACAGCGAGGACATCGCCACCTTCGGCGCCAGCGATTACAACCAGAAGGACAGCGCCGGCTTCATCACCCTGTACGGACTGCCCATCAAGGTGCAGGCCATGGTGGACGGAAAGAAATAATCAACCTGATATACGGTATGGCATAAGAAAACGCTCCCGGACGCGGGAGCGTTTTTTGATCAGGCGCATCGCTGTTTTCAGTCTGAATGTCAGTTTTTGAACAGATGCTTCTGCTGAGGCATATTGGAATAGGTATAGGCGGATCTGTATGCCGGGGCAACGGGGGGAACGGGGACAGGCTCCGGCTGACGGACCGCCGCGGCTGTTCCGGCCGGCTGCACATTGTATACCTGCGCGGGCTGAACATTGTAAACCTGTACGGGTTGTACCGGGTATGTCTGCGCGGGTTGTACCGGATATGCCGGCGCGGGCTGTACCGCGGGGGCTTCTGGCTGTACCGGTGCCGGATCGGCGCGGATCACCTTGGGCTGCTGTATCACCTGGATCTGTGGCCGGGCACCCTGTACCGGCACATCCTGTTCCTGCGGGCGGATGACCCTGCGGCTCCGGGCGGGATCCCGGCCCGGCGTTTCCTGCGGCTGCGGGAGCTGGGACGCGATCAGCGCCTCTTTCTTTTCAAAGTAGCGTTTGCCGATCCTGCCTTCTATCATATTAATGGCACACCCCAGAACGATCAGCCCCAGCGGGATCAGTTTGATCCACTGGAGCAGGGCGCCGAAACCGAATACCATCACGCCCGGCAGCAGTGTGCCGATGCAGAACAGGCCGGCGGCCGCCGGTATAAGAAAGTAACCGGCTTTGGGTCTGTTGCAGAGCAGAAGGCAAAGAAGAGAGAGGATGACGGAGCAGGCGAGGAAGATAAGGATGTTCCCCAGCCCCTTCATTTCGGGAGCCTGGAAAGCCAGCCACATGTTTTCGATGAAGCTCTGCTGCCTTGCCGCGCTGAGGGCGCGTATGCCGGCTGTCCAGCGGCTGAAGTCATCCAGCCGGATATACAGTTCATATCCGGAAAGGCCCAGCAGCGTAAGCGCGCCCAGCTGGAGCAGGCCGCGGCCGTCATATTTGACGCGCATGAACCGCGGCATGCCGCCGCGTTTCCGTGCCTTTTTCTGTTCTGCGGGTCTGTTTGTTTTCTCGGTCTTCAGCTTTTTCATCTGCAGCAGCTCCTGTTTCACGGTAAAAGAGAAATTGGGGTAAACACACTGACATTATAACAAAAATATTACATAAATTTCAAGATAAAAACAAAATTATTACAGAAACAGTTAAAATGTTACAGAAACGGATGCTCCGGCTGTGCTTTTTCCGTTCTCCGTCTTGATTTTACCTGTCAATGGCCTTATACTTTGAAGATAGAACTTTTCCGGATGCGCCGGGCATCACACGGGTTTCACATACATATAACGATACAGGATCGGAGATTACTGCAATGGCGAAAAAAATGTGGGAAGGCGTTACCGAGGCGAATACCAACAAGGCGGCGGATGATTTCAACGCGTCTATCCGCTTCGATCAGCGGATGTACAAACAGGATATCACCGGAAGCATGGCCCATGCCCGCATGCTGGCGAAGCAGGGGATCCTGACGGATGCCGAGGCGGACGCGCTCTGTGACGGTCTGGCCGGGATCCTGGAGGATCTGCAGAGCGGAAAGCTGCCTGTGGATGAAACGGCCGAGGATATCCACATGTTCGTGGAGCAGGAGCTGACCCAGCGTCTCGGGGATGTGGGCAAGAAGCTGCACACCGCCCGCAGCCGCAACGATCAGGTGGCACTGGATATCCGGCTGTATCTGAGGGAGGAGACCGATATCCTTCTCGAAAAGATCAGAGGATTTGTCAGGGTCATCGCCGATCAGGCGGAGGTTTATAAGGATACCATCTGTCCCGGCTATACCCATCTGCAACGGGCGCAGCCCATCACCTTCGGACATCATCTGCTGTCCTACGCCATGATGCTGCTCCGGGATGCCGACAGGCTCCGGGACTGCCGGCGCCGCATGAACATGTCGCCCATCGGCTGCTGCGCGCTGGCCGGCACCACCTATGACACCGACCGCGTTTTCGAGGCGGGGCGGCTGGGCTTTGACGGCATCTGCCGCAACAGTCTGGACGGCGTATCCGACCGGGATTTCGCGCTGGAGATGCTCAGCGATATCGCCATTCTCATGATGCACCTGAGCCGCATGGCGGAGGAAGTGATCCTGTGGAGCAGCTGGGAGTTCCGCTTTGTGAAACTGGATGACGCCTATACCACGGGCTCCTCCATTATGCCGCAGAAGCGCAACCCCGATATGGCGGAGCTGGTGCGGGGAAAAACGGGCCGGGTATACGGCGACCTGATGGCGCTGCTCACCACCCTGAAGGGACTGCCCCTGGCCTACAACAAGGATATGCAGGAGGACAAGGAAAGCATCTTTGACGCGGTGGATACCGCCAAGGCCTGTGTGGATATCTTCACCGGCGTGATCGCCACCCTGAAGGCCATTCCTGAAAACATGAAAAAGGCTGCCGGCGAGGGCTTCATCAACGCCACCGATCTGGCGGACTATCTGGTGCGCAAGGGGCTGCCCTTCCGCAGTGCCTACAAGATATCCGGGCAGATCGTGAAACAGTGCATGCAGGAGGGCCTGGTGCTGGAAAACCTGCCGCTGGAAAAGTACAGGGAGCACAGCGAACTTTTCGATACGGATGTGTATGACGCTGTGGATCTTCAGAACTGCGTCAACCGCCGCCTCAGCGCCGGCGGGCCCGGCCTGGCGTCTGTGGAGGAGCAGCTGAACTGGGTGCGCGGGCAGCTGGACTGATCATGGCGGTATCCGGCTGCAAATCGGGCGCGAATGTGTCCGCTCTTGCAAGAAACCCGAAATATGATATAATACGATCCGGAAGGGGTGGAGAGAATGACTGACGAGATCCGGCTGGGGGATGTGATCCGCACCCGGAAGCCCCATCCCTGCGGCGGCGACACATGGACGGTGATCCGCGTGGGCGCCGATATCAAGATCAGATGCCATACCTGCGGGCGCATCGTGATGCTGGAGAGAGATGTGTTCCTCAAGCGCCGGAAGGCGCTGCTGGAGCAGGGAAAAGAGCCCGTGAACGGTACGGCGGTAAAGGAGAATGAAAACGATGTCTCAAATGACTTCTGCTGAACAGCTGATCAAGGCGGCTGAAGCGGCATATAAGGCAAAAGAGGATTTTGACCGGTCCATGCGCGCCCTGAAGCTTGAGGCCACACCCGGATACGCAAGGGATTATTCGGCACTGGTGACCGCCTATTCAAGCGATGACCGGACGGCTGCCGCCCGGCACGAGAGAAAGGTCTTCGGCGGGGAATATGACACCCTTTCCGATGATGAAAAGGCCGGGATCCTGCGGAAGCAGACGGATGCCTGGGTGACCATGAGCAGCCTGTATGTGAATGATTACGGCGCAAAGAGCAAGGGCAACGCCCTGTACAGGATCGCCGAGAACGCGGGCGTCCTTTCTGCTGATGCCGCCGGAGCGCCCTCCCTGAAAATGAAAGACGAGAGCGTGATGGAGGCTCTGGAGAAGGAAACGGGACTGAGCCGGAAGACGCTGAAAAAGTATAATGACAACATAAGGAAGAAGAAGACCGTGGGCGGAGAGGTTTTGAGCTGGGTCGTTACGCTCGTATCTGTAGTGGTCATCGTGCTGCTGGTCCGCACCTTCATTTTTGAGCCTATCCGGGTGGACGGCACCAGCATGACCAATACCCTGCCGGATAACGCCATCGTTTTCTCCAGCAAGATCAGCTATCTGCTGGGGGATATCGAACGGGGCGATGTGGTCATCTGCCACTATCCCGGCCGCACCAGCAAGTTCCTGGGCATCTTCACGGAGCAGACCCGGTTCGTAAAGCGCGTGGTGGGCCTTCCCGGAGACCATGTGGAGATCCGCCGCAGCCAGACCGCCACGGGCTACAGCTATTCCGTGTTCGTCAACGATGTGGAATACGAGTATCCCGAGAACTGCGCCAGCCGCATCACCTATATGCCCTATAACCATGATCTGTATCTCAGATCCACCGCCAACGGGGATGACGCGGATGAGTATTTCGTCATCGGCGACAACCGCTCTTCCAGCCATGACTGCCGCGCGCAGGATGTGGGCCCCATCACCCGGGATATGATCACGGGCAAGGTGTGCTTCATCATGTGGCCGCTGGATGAGATCCGCGCTGTGAAGAACGAGGCTGTGCCTGTTGCCGTTCCCGCTGAAGAAAACACTGCTCCTGCCGAGTAAAAAATAAACAGGATCCCGGGCTGCCGTGAACGCGGCGGTCCGGTTTTTATATTCAGGCCGCCAAGGCGCTGCCGCCTGTTTCTGCTCACAAATGATCCCCGTCCGGAAACGGCATTTGTATACAAT
>PITV01000134.1 GCA_017577285.1 Clostridiales bacterium | reverse complement strand
TTATCACACAAAATAATACGATTTTCCCGCAAAAAACGGCCTCCCGGCGGATATCCGCCGGAGACCGTCCCCCAAATGCCCGTCTGCCGCGTATACCGCGCACCAGGGCTTTATGCCCGCTGTCAGTAGGACAGCTTATCATTCTTGATAGTGACTTTGTTCCACTCGGCCTCGATCCTGCAGGAGAAGAACGCATCCTTATCCACCTTGAAGCTGATCGTGCCCTGGATATCTGTGTCCCCGGCCTTGCAGAAGGTGATGATATGGGTGCCCTGCGATACCAGCAGCGTTCCCTCAAAATTCTTGCCGTGGGCGAGGGTAGTCACCAGCATATCATCCAGATACATATCCACATCATACCGGGAGAATATGCCGTTCTTTTTGAACTCCAATTTCACCTTCAGCATCAGATCGCCGTTCAGCCGGAAGACCGGCTTTCCATCAGGGTTTTCCTGATCATCCGTTATGATCACGGTGCGCTCGCTGGAAATCTTCACCTTGAACACCTCGGTCTGGATCGTGCACTCGTAGCGAGAGGGTTCACTCATATTGATGACCGTGGCACCCTGTGACGAATATGGTACTCCGCTTTCCCGGAAGCGGATGACATGCTTGCCGGGGGTGACATATATCGTACCGGCAAAATCCACCCCGTGACGCATAACGGTGATCTGCACATCATCCACGAACAGATCCACATCATAGGTTGCGAAATAAGTATTCTTCTCAAAGGCGATGCTCAGATCCAGCCGGATGAGCCCGCTGTTCTCCTCCGCGGCCGCGGCAGCCTGCGGCTGTTCCTCCGGGCGCTTCGTTCCGCAGTTGGAGCAGAAGTTTGTTGTGCATCCGCTGCCGCATACCGGACAGATCCAGCTGCCGTCATCCGGGCGCTTTGCTCCGCATCCGGAGCAGAAATTGCCCTCCGCTTCCGTGCCGCATACCGGGCAGAACCAGGTTTCCCCCTCCGCCGCGCAGATGCAGCACACCAGCATCAGCAGGGCGAGAAGCAGCGCTGAAAACTTTTTCATATCCTCATTCCTTTCTCTGTAACAGATCCGCACTGAACAGGGCGGGCAATGCCGCCGTCCTGCTTCTCTATTCAACAGAAAAAAGCGAATCCCTGCCGCGGGGCGGGATCCGCCTGAATAATTTACAAATGCGCCGGCCGGGAGCAGATCCTGCTCATCCGTGTCCGGGATTTTTCCATGTCCGCTGTGAAGGCGCGGTGCCGGAGCATGATCACCGGATCGTTCTTGCCTCCATATAATAGCGCTTCTCATTGGCCTCGCCCATGGAGAAGGTCTTGCGGGGCAGGGGGCCGTCCTTGGCCACGGAGGGGAACAGCAGTTCCTTGGGCATGGCGGGCAGAAGCAATCCGCAGGCCTTATCCTCCCGCGCCACGATGCCGCGCACGGCGTCCTCGCCGTGAACATAATCGATCTCCGCCTTCGCCCTGTCCAGCAGCAGCTGCACGGTGCCCACGGGCAGGGTGTGCAGGGGCGCCGCGAAAGTGAAGGCTTCCTCCCCTTCCCTGTCGATGAGCACGCAGTCGGGAGCGGCGTTTCCGGCGGCGGGGGTCAGCCCGGCGTCTTTCAGCATTTCCTTCACGGCGGCGCGGTCAGCACCGAAGATCACGCGGTGGATGGGCTCGAAAATGAGGGAATCATCATAGATATTGTTGATCTCCACGGTGGCGAAACGGGCGGGATGGGCAGCCTGCTCCTCTTCAGAAAGCAGGGCCTTCACATTCTCCCAGTGGGCCTTGGCGGTGGCGAGGGAGTGGTTTCCGTCACCCACGGCCAGCAGGATGCCGCCGGGAAGGAGAGCGTCCTTCAGCGCCCGGAAGGCAGCCGCGACGCCGTTCAGATCGGCTTCATCCTCCACAGCCCAGCCGGCAATGTGTCCGCCGTTCAGGATGAGATCCTGATCGTACACCCTGCGCAGGGAGTCCTTTTTCGCGCTGAGGGGGCCCAGTACGGTGTTCTCCTTATCATCGATGAGGATGAGGATGTGCGCCAGCTCCAGCAGGGCGTCCCTCCTCACCTTCAGGCGGGGCGGGATGCGCTCGGCCACGGTGCCCTCGGTGGGACGGATGAGGGACTGCGTGCCCCTGGCGAAGCTGTAGTCCTCCAGATCCACCGTCAGCACCAGGCCCGTCTTCATGCCGCTCTGGGTAGTGCGCTCGGTGAGCACCATGCCGTTCACAGCCTCCTTCAGGATGCCTTCCGCCATGTACCGCTCCATCTCTTTGCAGGCGGCGGGCACGCGGATTTCGCTTTCATTCAGATAGCACTCGGGAATGATCAGCTTCAGCGAGGAGGGTGCCTCCCCCACCTGATCGTACGCCTGCTGCCACACATCCTTCTGGGCGGTGTACTGATCGCACGCCACGATGGGCCACAGGGGCATATCCTTTTCACCGGGCAGATAGAATTTACCGGGCCTGACGGGCAGAGTATCGAACGCGCTCATTGTCTTTCCCTCCTGCATCACATAACAAAATCGCAGTCTGTCTGCGTTGAAACATCAACGCCCTTGATTTTACTACAACGGCGGGAGCGTCACAATACGCGCATTGTTTGAAATCTGTCTTTCTGTATACAAAATAAAAAAAGAAAAAATTTTTTCTGGATTTTGTAGCCCTTCAGGTTTTCCATTCGTATGTATAGATGTCCGGCGATGAGAAACACCGGAACAAAGAAAAAAACGACAGCCCCACAGAGGGCGGAAAGAGAAAGAGGTAAACAAAATGCTGAACGAGATCAAGAACGCTGAACTGAACGAGCAGGAACTGACCGCCATCGCCGGCGGAGACTGGCTGGATGACCTGAAGGAATTCGGAAACAACACCTTGCAGAAAGTGGAAAACGCCCTGGGCAACACCGTTGAGAACGTGAAGGAGGGCGTAAAGACCATCCTGGACATCGTCACTCCGCTGTTCCCCGCCCCCGTGCTGGTGCCGGAGATCCCCGCCCCGATGTTCCCCGACAACCCCATCGTCACCATCCGCGTGGATGACTGACGGCGGAAACGGAAAGAATACTGAAAACAAAAACAAATAATAAGACAAAGGCCGCCGGTAACCCCGGCGGTCTTCTTTTGCCATCATGCAGGCCGGAGCGGAACGGCGCGCGGAACGCAGTGCCCGCAGGCTGAGCGACACAGAACCCGGAGGGCGGGGCCATGCGGAGATCAGTACCCCGGTAACCCCGGCGGTCTTCTTTTGCCATCATGCAGGCCGGGGCGGAACGGCGCGCGACACGCAGCGCCCGGGGCTGTTCTGCGCGCATTGCCCGAAAGTAGAGCAGGACGAAAAACGGAATCCCGGTAAACCCGGCAGTTTTCTTATACTCTCATGCGGAACAGCAAGCGGCACGCAGTGCCCGCAGGCTGAGTGGCACAGAACCCCGAGGGCGGGATCACGCGAAGTTCATTTCCCCTGAAACGGGCGGCAGGCCGTATACATCCGCCGCGCTTTATGATATACTCATCGCGAAGGCGGAGTCCGCGCTGTCCGGGCCCCGCGAAGGGAGCGCGTCTCATGATCTATTTCACCTCGGATCTGCATTTATGCCACGATAAGGATTTCATCTACGCCGCCCGCGGATTCTCCTGCATTGAGGATCACGACGCGGCGCTGGTCCGCAACTGGAATTCCGTCGTCAGCGATGATGATGAGGTATATATCCTGGGGGATCTGGTGCTGAAGGACACGGAGAAGGGCATCGGCCTGCTGAAGCAGCTGAAGGGCAGGATCCGGTTCATCCGGGGCAACCACGATTCGGACAGAAAGATGGAGCTGTATACCGGCGAATGCGGTTTTGAATATCTCGGAGACGCGGGTTTCATCAGGCTGGGCGGGCGCCATTACTTTCTGTGTCATTATCCGGCCATCACCGCGAACGCGGATGACTGGAAGAGGGATCAGATCGTGTTCTGCCTGTTCGGCCATACCCATCAGAAAGTCAACACATACGGGGACCTGCCCAATATGTACCATGTGGGCGTGGATTCCCACAGCCTGTTCCCCGTGAGCCTGGAGGAGATCCGCCGGGAGATCGATGAAAGATACAGATAGGCCCGGGAACGGAAAAGAGACCGGACCGGGCCGCAAAGAGAAAGCCGGCGGATGTTTTTTCCATCCGCCGGTTTTTTGTATATTCCGCGGGTGCGCGCCCGCCGGGCATGGCCGGGACCGGATCAGTTTTCGCTCACCGGCACCCAGTATTCGATAATGCTGTTCCCCGCGCTGTCCGTCTCTTCGCCGTAGCGCACCAGATCGAACCGGGCGTTCCCGTTGAGCACGCAGGAGGACTGGGGGAACCACTCCTTATAGATATAATTCACCACGGGCTCCATGCTGTCCCGCGCGTTTCCGCGGTAGGTGAAGACGATGTAATCGGAGAGCGGCAGCTCCTTCGTTTCCATGCCCGCGGGGACTGCCTCAAAGGATGTCACCTCCGCGCAGGCCCAGTAATCGAATGCCGGCTGCTCCTCCGGAACGGTATCCCCGCTCATCCCGGAATAATCGTTGAGCGCGGTCAGGAAATCCGGGGACGTTCTGTTTCCAATCTCATGCTTCCGGGCGTGCAGCTGCCCCCAGCACATGCCGATCACCTGAAAGCCGTTTCCCGTATCCGCCCTGAAGCCGCACAGCCTGAAGGCCCTGTTCTTTTCCGTTCTGATCTCCATGATATGATCCCCCTGCAGATTTTCCGAGGGAGAGATGTGAAGCGGGAGCTGCACCGGGGAAAAGACTCCGGCGGCTCTGTACTTCGCGGGCGTGCAGCCGTACAGGGCTGAAAAGGCGACTGTGAACGACTGCTGATTGTCATACCCGGCATCCAGCGCGATATCGATAACGCGGCGCGGCGTTTCTACGAGCGCCCGGGCCGCTTCGGTCAGCCTTCTGCGGACAATGTAGGCGTGCATGGAAAAACCGGCGCAGCAGGTGAACATTCTGGACAGATGATACCGGGAATACCCCGCGGCGGCGCAGATCTCATCCGGCCCCGGCAGGTCTTTCAGATGCCGCTCGATATGATCCACCACATTCCCGATCACTTCGAAGTTCCTCACATCCTCCCCTCCTTCACAGGGATCATAGCACGGCCCGGAGGCCGTTTTTTGTCATTTTTTGCCGGTTTTGCGCCGGCGGGCGTCAGGGAACTGTTTCTGTGCGGAGCACATCCCCGGTCTGTTCATCCGTGATGAGCAGCAGAAGGCTTCCCCGGTATCCCGCATCCCGCAGAGCCTGTACCACCGCCGCCCGGTTCGCCCGGCAGAAGGGTTCATCCCCGAACCGCAGCAGGATCTCATCATACCCGCCGGCATGGCTCAGCACATCCATGAAGCCGCCCATCCGGGCGCGGTATTCCTCTTCACTCACCCCGTGAACGGCAGCCCGCTCTCTCACAAAGGCATTCGAAAACAGCGGCGCGGTGTATGCGCCGCGGTCCATGGCCTCATTGAAGGGGATGAACTGCTCGCCGGGGTATTTTTCTTTCAGGATACCGTTCAGGCACTCGCCTGAAGTGATGCTGATCCTCATTCAGCGCGCCCGCCTTTCAGTCAGATCATTTTCCGCGTTCAGAACAGATCACGCGTTTGCCGGGCCCGCCGCGGCCTTCGGGCCCCGGCATTTCCGCCCTTTTTTGCGTTTCCGGCGCGAACGGCGAAAAAAGCGGGGCATGCCACGCGTTCATGCCCCGGTCCACGGTCTTCATCTTTCGATATCATCCAGCGTCACTTCCACGGTATTGCCGTTCTCCAGCTGCACAGTGTAATTGCCGACATTCACGAGATGCCCGCCGTGCAGCATCACATCCGTCGTATCCCGGGCGATGATCGTTCCCCTTATGGTCCTGATATGCCAGCCGCTTCTGTAAACCTCCACCGTATCGCCCACATTGTACTTGAAAGCGACCGAGCCGTCCGGCCTGCTTTCCATTTCGGAGTCTCCCTGATCGCCGCCGGCGATCTGCTGCAGCTCGTTCTCGCTCAGTTCCTGAGCCTTTCCGCTCATTTCATTTTCGGGCATCATGCCGGTCTCCTCCGCATTTTTCATTCAGTTTCCTGTCAGAGCATCGCGCGCTTTCATCCGCGCGCTGTCTATTATACGACATTCAGCGCGGAAAAGACAACCGTTTTCCGTGTCTGCGGCTCTTTTTGATCCCGGCGTGCCGCGGCCGCGGAGCAATATATCTAAAGCGGTCAAAAAGCACGCCTGCCGGCAGCGAGCGTTTCAGCGGCACGCCTGCTTTTCGGGAACAGTCATTCCCGCTCTGAAGCGACGTGATCTCATCCGCGATCTCACTGATGCTTTTGCCGTCCGTATCGACCTTTATGGTGTCAAGGGCCTGATACATACCGATCCTCGCGACGCTCCTTCCGATCACATCCGCCGAACGGATCCCTTTTTCCACATCGGAAGAAAGTCTGCTTCGCAGCTCGCCCTCACTGACGGTCAGCGAAACATTGATGACCCGGCACCCCTTCGTGTCGAGCGCGCCGGTGATCGCGTCAATGATGGACTGCTCGTGCATCACCCAGCAGAAAATAACATTTTCATAGGCGCTGCACTGAAGAAAGCTGTTCAGCATAAAGCAGATGTTCCGCAGGACCATCGCTTTCGTTTCCTCCGTCACCTGAAAC
>PITV01000133.1 GCA_017577285.1 Clostridiales bacterium | reverse complement strand
CTGATGCTGCTCAACAGCGGTATGATCCTGTCTGTTTTTTTTTTTTTTATAAATGAACCGTCCACCACACAAATTAAAAGGGGGGTGGGTCGCCGGCGGCGAGAGTGTAAAAAAAGAACGAGGCTTGTTTCCGTTCCAGAAAGGGAAAAGACCCCCGCCCCCCGCCCCACCCGCCGTAACTCTCATCATTCACGGGATGAAGAGCGGGATAAAACATACATCATTGATATATCCTCAGCTCCCCCCGCAGCATCCGCCGTAACTCTCATCATTCATGAAATAAAGAGCGAGATAAAACATACATCGCTGATATATCCTTCTCTCTCCCCCGCCGAATCCGCCGTTACACTTATCATTCATGAAATGAAGAGTGGGATAAAACATACATCATTGACATATCCTCCGCCCTCCCCCGCCGAATCCGCCGTGACGCTCATCATTCATAAAATAAAGAGCAGGATAAAACAGACATCGCTGCTATATCCTCAGTTCTCCCCCAGTTGTCATGTTTTGAAAAGAGCAGGGAATGTATGTTTTCAGCGGAAACCATGTCCTTCCCTATGCTTTGGGCCGTTGATATTAGGGCGTTAAGTAACGAACGGAGTCTTCACAGTGGCTGATTTCCGTTCATAACCGCCTGTTTTCACGAAATCGGCAGGTTACTTTCGCAGAAACGCGGGTTATTTTTGAAAATGGTATTGCAAGAAATAACGGGTTTTGTTAGAATATAATTTACCCCTCAGCAAGTTTTTGTACATTGGTTCGTTTATCCGCGAAGACGCGGAGATTTCCCCGGTCCGAAAGGTCCTTCCGGCAAAAAAGGAGGAAAAAATCATGAACAAAAGGTCTGTCTTTTCGATCCTCGCCGTCCTGGCTCTGGCAGTCGTGCTTCTTGTTGTGCCCGGGATCAATGAACCGGCGCACGCTTTAGAGACCCCGATATGCGATAAGTGTGGAAAGAAAATGAAATCTAACGGCACAGACGGCACTTACTGCCAATGGATTTGTTCAAATTGCAATAGTTTAAAGAATTTTTTTCATGAAGATTTCTGCAAAGAAGCCCCGTGCAGGTATTGCGGCTTGGCTTGTACAGGAAATCACAGGTTCATGTGGGGGACTGCACCGTATACTTGTAAAGACTGCGGAGCCGATTGCCCGAATGCTGCAAAGCATGCCGGCATGAAGTGCACAGACGCGCCGTGTACGATATGCGGGTATGTGCCAGACCACAACTGGCAGTATCAGGCCCCTGTGGCACCCACCTGCACCACCGGCGGCAATGAGGCATACCATAAATGTACCACTGAAGGCTGTAATAAGATCTTGCCTGATGAAAACGGGAAGCCGGCAGGAGCTTTTGTGTCGGGTCATTCGCCGTTGTTGAAGCCCCTGGGGCATGACTGGCGCAACAAGGACGGCGTCTGCGCCCGGGAGGGCTGCGGCGCGGTGTGTGCTCACGGCAAGAGCGGCAGCAGCTGGGATGTGGAAAACATCACTTTCAGCGACATATTTAAATCCGGACACACCTGGACCTGCAATGTTTGCGGATACAAGCATCCGGACTTGCATACATTCGCAGATCCGAAAATAAATCCTGAAACATCCCTTTATGAGGCCAAATGCAAATACTGCGGATACCTTTGTCAACATGATGGCCTGTCTTCCTTCGAGGGCGGCGACTATGACCGGATCGAGCCTACATGCACGGCCTCAGGCATGGCGGGGATATATCGGTGCAATAAATGCCGCGCTGTGTTAACGGAAGAAGGCAAAGTGATGCCCAAATCTTTATTGCCCAGTCTCGAGACCTGGGCAAGCGGGGACGGCTACCTCGCGCCTCTGGGCCACGACTGGAGCAACAAGGACGGCGTCTGCGCCCGGGATGGCTGCGGCGCGGTGTGCACCCATCCGGAAGGCTGGACGGCCGACGATAAATGCAAGGTGTGCGGCATGAAGAGGACCGATGAGATCCGTTTCGGCGAATACAGGGTCACGGTGGCCGGAAAGATCGAAGCCCTGCGAAACCGCGACAATTATGACAGTGATGATGTGGGGGACATCATCGATGCCGCTCTTCTCACGCTGAACGGAAAGACCTATGACACGAATAAAACGCTGGATGAAAACAAGGCGGTGCTGGACGCCGTTTACAGCAGCTGCTTCTCCGATGTGACCGATCAGCGCATGATCGAGATCAGCGGCTACGCGGACCTGGTGTTTAACGCCCTGGCACGGGAGGGCGACAGTGACGCTGTAAAGAAGATCATCAGCGACGGAAGGGAACTCTCGGTCATCGGCTACGAAATACTTACCATCGGAGATCCCTCCGTAAAGGCCCATTTCGATGCCAGCGCGGAGGAGTGTGCCGGCAAAGCGGAAGCGCAGCGCAAGAAGGAAGCCTATGTATCTTCCCTGACCCTTCAAATGGCGGCAGGCGGCACATGGGCGCTGCCTCAGGCGCCGGAGGGATACAGGAGCAGCTTCTCTGTGGAGAGCGCCTCCCTGAAGTATGTCTCTTCTCCCGACGCGGCCGATGCCTGTGTGAACGCCCTTACGGCAAAGGCAGACAGCGCGGGCAGCAGCATCGATATCCGCCTTTACTTCTATACCGGAAACGGACCTGATCTGAACGTTTATGTGCCCGTGAGCATCACGGTGAGCGAGGAGCTGACCTATAACGCCGCCGCGGAAGCGGCCATCGCCGCGCTGGAAGCCCTGCGCGCCAAGGATGATCCCGACACGGTGGAGCTGATGATCGATGTGGCGCAGTTAGAGATCGGACTGATGAAATACGACGCGAAGAAGACGCTTCAGGAACAGCTTGACGCGCTGGACAGGGCAGTGGCGGATTTCAGCGCGGATGTGGCGGATGAACGCAGCGTGCAGGCGGAATGGGAGGTCTACAAGCTCAGGCTGGCAGCCGCCATTCCCGACGGGGGCACCTGGACGCTGACGGAGCCGGACGATGGATTCACAGCCGTTATCAATTTCTTCAGACCGACGGAAGCCACCGATAACACCGCGAAGATGGTCACCTCCTTTACCGCCTATCCCGGCCATATTGGAGAGACAGTCACCGTTCTGATCGGGATCAATTCAGGTCATCAGCGCGATCCGTATATGCCAAATACCATTTTCACCTTTGCTGTCACCATCTCGGAGGAGATGACCTTTGACGCGTACAAGGCGGGCATTGCGGATGAGATAGATGCTCTGGCGGAAGAGGGCGACAGCGATGCAGTGCAGGACATCATTGCCGCCGCGAAGGACGCGGCGGACAGCATGGTCTATGAAGCCGGCAAGCTGGATGAACAGAAGGCAGCCCTGGACAAGCTGCGGGATGACTGCGCGGCGGACGCGCAGACACAGCGTGACCGGGAGGAAGTGGAGGCCTGCCGTGACGCGGCCATCGCCGAAGCGGAAGCCCTGCGCACCGCGAACGATGACGCCGTCGTGACAGCCGTCATCGATGCCGTGATCGCCGAACTGGCGCAGGTGGAATATGACCCCGCCCTGAGCGTGGCCGATCAGCTGGCCGCTGTCGAGCAGATCAAGGCGCCTCTGGCGGAAGGCCTGTATGAACACTTTGTGGATATAACGATCACCGCCCTGCGTATCGAAGGCGATACCGGTGAGATCAGGAACGCCCTGCATGACATCGCGGCCGGCCTGAAGGCGGCCGGCGTCGACCCGGCGAAGGGATATCACGGCAGTCTGGCCGCCCTGAACAGCACCTGCAATGAGCTGGAATACAACGGCGTGAACGGCACCCGCGGCATCGCGAGGTTCGTCACGGCCAAGGTGCAGGAGATGCTGAATGCCGGCATGGAAGTGACCTTCCCCCAGGCGCAGGCCCTGCTGACCGCGGAGGAGCTGGAAGCCTTCAACGCCCTGGATCCCCTTTCCCAAGCCAATGTGATGCTGGCGGTGCTGGGCGTGAGCGATCCGGAGAACGAAACGGCCGCGGCCGCCGCGGAACGCCTCGCCGCCATGGGCGATGAGGAGCGCGCCGCCTTTGAGGCCGCGCTGAAGGAAGCCCTGCGCACGGAAGAGGGCGGCAGCTTCATGGGCGACCCCTGCAGCAGGATCCATCTGGACATCGGCGGAACAAGCTTCTGCTTCAATGACAGAAACGGCGAGTGGGTGTTCGAGAAGATCGACCCGGCGGAGTAAAAAATGGCCGCTGAAGCCGGATAAGAAGTAATTTGAAACGGGACTGTCTCACAGGGAATGAAAGTGAGGCAGTCCCGTATTTTTGCAGAAAAAGGGAACGGAGGGGCTTCAGCAGGAACAGTGCCCCCTGTATTTTGATCCGGGGATGTTGCGGATCGGGGGGGGGTGCAGATGTTTGGGCGACAAGCACCGGAACGATGCCGGCAGCGGGGACGGTGCAGACGACAGGGGACGGTTCTCTGTCCGGTATTGGACAGAGAACCGTCCCCTGTCGCATCCGCCGTAACTCTCATCATTCATGAAATAAAGAGCGGGATAAAACATACATCATTGATATATCCTTCACCCTCCCCCGTCAAATCCGCCGTGCCTCTCACAGGGGTTCTTCAGCAGGAACAGTGCCCCCTTCCCGGTGTTTTGGTCCGGGGATATTGAGGATCGGGGGGACGGTGCAGATGTTTGGGTGACAAATGCCGGAACGATGCCGGCAGCGGGAACGGTGCAGATGTTTGGGTGACAGATGCCGGAACGATGCCGGCAGCGGGGACGGTGCAGACGACAGGGGACGGTTCTCTGTCCGGAATTGGACAGAGAACCGTCCCCTGTCGCATCCGCCGTAACACTTATCATTCACGGAATGAAGAGCAGGATAATACAATCATCAGCGCTATATCCTCCGCCCTCCCCCCGCCGAATCCGCCGTAACACTTATCATTCATGAAATGAAGAGCGGGATAAAACAGACATCGCTGATATATCCTCCTCTCTCCCCCGCCAAATCCGCCGTAACTCTCATCATTCCCGGGATGAAGAGCAGGATAAAACAGTCATCGCTGACATATCCTCCGCCCGCCCCAGCCGGGCTGTTTCCCCGTCCGCGCGGTCATTTTGCGCGGCATAACGGGATTTTTCATTAATTCAGGCCATTTTGAGCGCAAAACGCAGGTTATTTTTGCAAAAGTACAGGTTATTTTTGAATTGCTATTGCAAGTTATAATTTCTTCTATTACAATAGAATTTACCATACGCACAATTCTGTTCAGTTGTTCCACAACCGCGAAAGGCGCGGCCGTTCTCCCGGTCCAATCTGTTTACCAGACAGTAACAAAAGGAGGAAAAAATCATGAACAAAAGGTCTGTCTTTTCGATCCTCGCCGTCCTGACTCTGGCAGTCGCGCTTCTTGTCGTGCCCGGGATCAATGAACCGGCGCACGCTTCAGAGACCCCGATATGCCCGTATTGCGAATCTGAAATGACGATGGTGGGTACTGCCACTAATGATCGTTGCACATGGAAATGCACAAGTTTTGAATGCATGAAAATACTGACGATCTCACATTCAGACTACTGCAGTCAATCCAATTGCAGATATTGTGGAAAGCCCTGCACGGGAGATCACAGGTTCTCCTGGGGGTTGGCACCGTATACTTGTATAGACTGCGGAGCCGCTTGCCCGAACGCTGCATTGCATGCCGGTATAAAATGCACAGACGAGCCGTGTACGATATGCGGGTATTGGCCAAACCATAACTGGCAGTATCAGGAACCTGTGACACCCACCTGTACCACCGGCGGTAATGTGGCATACTATAAATGTACCAATGAAGGCTGTACGGAAATCGTGCCTAAACCGGGCGCGGCTTATGACCCGGGTGAAACGCCGTTTTTGAAGCCCCTGAAGCATGACTGGAGCAATGGCAACGGCGTCTGCAAACGCCCGGGCTGCGGATATCAGTGTCCGCACGATCAGGGTTGGAAGCCCGACAGGTTAAACAGATACCTGAAATCATCGGCGACCTGCAAGCATCCGGCAACATATTACATGATATGCAGCGTGTGCGGAGCACCGTCAAATTCAGATGAATATACAATTGTTGTTGGGTTTCCGGATCCTGACTGTCATGTGCGCGGCAAGCAGATCGCGGGTGCGAACGCGACCTGTACGGCCAGCGGCAAAAAGCCCCTGTATGAATGCTCGGAAACGGATGATAGCAGGCAGTGCGACGCAGTTATGGATGAAGACGGCGTAACCATTTCAGCTGCAGAGAAAAGTGACTGGGGCAAAACTCCGCAGAGCAAAGGCTACATCGCGCCCCTGGGGCATGACTGGCGCAACAAGGACGGCGTCTGCGCCCGGGCGGGCTGCGGATCCAAGTGTCCGCACGATCAGGGCTGGAAGGATGACGACACCTGCAAGATCTGCGGCGCGTTCAACCCGGATATAGCGGCATTCAATGCCTACAAGGCTGAGCTTGCCCAAAAAATGGAGGGCATGAGGCACGACGATGACAGCGCGGATGTTTCGTCGTACATAACAAGCTTTGCTGACGATCTGAAATCTTGTACGTATGATCGTAGTCTCGATCTCCGGGAAAACATATTTGATTTGGATACCATTATGTCTGATCATGTAAATACTTTGGAAACTCAGCGCGCCGGTGAAGTGGGGGCTCACAAAGACGCTGCAAAAAAAGCGCTGGACAGCTATCTGGAGACCAGGTACGGCGATGATGTGCCGGCTTTTGCCTCTTCTTATGTGCTTGCCTG
>PITV01000132.1 GCA_017577285.1 Clostridiales bacterium | reverse complement strand
GTTCATAATGTTGAATAGATGACCCACCTCATCCTCTGTCAAAGAACTGGTCGGCTCATCCAGCACAACGATCTTCGCGTTATAGGATACTGCTCTCGCGATCTCGACCATCTGACGCTTGGATACAGAAAGCGTGCCGATGATCTGCTTCGGATCCACATCGATCTCCAGCTTTTCAAAGATCGCCTTGGTATCCGCATACATTTTTTTCGTATCCACCAGACCAAGCTTTGTTGTAGGGAAACGGCCCAGCCATACATTTTCCATCACATTGCGGCGCAGCACCTGGTTCAGTTCCTGATGCACCATGGCAACACCGTTATCCAGCGCATCGCGCGGGCTGCTGAATGTCACAGGCTTTCCGTTCATCAGGATCGTTCCGCTGTCACGCGTATAGATTCCGAAAAGGCATTTCATCAGGGTGGATTTTCCGGCGCCGTTCTCCCCCATCAGGGCATGAACAGAGCCGGCACGGAGTTTCAGCTGCGCATGGTTCAGCGCCTTTACGCCCGGAAATGTTTTGTCGATATCCTTCATTTCCAGAAGTAAAGATCCGTCGTTCTGCTCGCCTTGCAGACCGGTCGCAGTTTTCATTTCCGGCATGGAAGGTTCTTTGATCTGGGCTTCCTGGATCTCAGACATATGTTGAATCACCACTCATTTTGCTTAATTTGAAACAGGGTTTCCGGAAACAGTGCTTTCCGGATCTGTTCGGAAATCACCGCTTCCGGAAACTCTGCGTCTCATTCTCTTCAAACGGTTCCGGCGGCCGAAGCCGCCGGAACCGTCCGGTTTCTTAAATCAGGTTACTTTTGCAATCAATTACTGCAGAGCATCCTGAGTGATCTTAGCATAAGGAATGTAGGTGGATACGCCGTCATCATTTACCTTGTAATCCAGACCTTCGGTCCAGCTGCCGTTCATCAGATAGTTCATCATGATACGGATGTTGGCTTCGCCCATGGCATCGCCGTCCTGCTTAACAGTAGCAGTCATACGTCCTGCCTTGATGGCTTCGATAGCAGCATCAGTAGCGTCAACGCCGATAACAGTGATGGCGGGGCCGTCGCCGGTGTTGTAGCCGCTCTGGTTCAGAGCAGCGATAACGCCGATACCCATGTCATCGTTGTTGGCAAATACCAGTTCGATTTCGGGATGAGCGCTCCAGGTAGCGAGCATGGCATCATTGGCCTTGGTGGTATCCCAGTCGGCAACGATGATATCGGTCACCATCTCGAGGGGCACACCCAGTTCACGGGCGGTCTCTTCGGAATACTGGGTACGGGCAATGGCTTCGGGGTTATTGGCAACGCCCTTGAATTCGACGAACTGGATGACACCGTCGCCGTTCAGGTCGATCGCGGCAGGATTGGCAGCCCACAGATCGGCCAGGATTTCGCCCTGCATGTCGCCGGCTTCACGGGGCAGAGTGCCTACGAAGAAAGCGCCGGACTGCACAACTACAGCATCATAGGTCTCCTCAGAAGGAGGAATGTTGTAGAACAGGAAGGGGATTCCGGCAGCGCTCAGCTTGTCGACCAGGATCTGGCCACCAGCAGGTTCCGCCAGGTTTACGATAACGAAATCAGGCTTGTCGCCGATGGCCAGGTCGCACTGTTCGACCTGCTTGGCCATATCATCACCGGCATCAAACATGTTCTTGATGGTGATCTTAACGCCCAGTTCTTCGCCAACGAGTTCAGCCCACTTGGTCATGGCCTGACGCACAGAGGAGCCGTAAGTGTCATCAAACTTCCAGACGAGTATATCAACGGTATACTCAGTCTTCTCTTCCGCCAGCACAGCGGAAACAGACAGCACCATTACCAGTGCCAGTACCAGGGCTACGAGTTTCTTCATGGTATGTTCCTCCTTGTTGTTATGTTCTAACAGGGATCTCCCTGCTGAATCCACACAAAAATATGCTTTTGTATAACGCGCGAACGCTCTCAAATCCTTGTTTATTATATTGGATTGGCGGTACTTATGTCAAGTGTTTTCTTTTTGTGTTTTTGATACATTCTTTCGATATTCACAGTAAACACTCTGCTCGATGATCAAATTAGAGATACACATTTACAGATATTCTTAGCGTATATTGGCTGATATTCAAATCTTTTTATATACAATGTTCGTATATTTATTTACCGATAATATGTTATTTATTTAATAATATAATCTGCTATCAAATAATCTTAAAACGACTTTCCTCTCCCTTTTTTTACATAAATAAAATAGCCGTCTTCCCTTTATTTCAGAAAAAAACGGCTATTCTTGGATTTGGTGGAGGTGAGGAGAATCGAACTCCTGTCCGAAGATTCAGTTGTACAGTTTTCTTCGAGCGCAGTCTGCATTTTGACATTCCCTCCGCGGCACGCCCGCAGACGGGCTTACCGTTTCAGTAGCTTCATAGTGCCGGGCTGTGGCAAAGCTTACACAGCCCCGTTCCTCACATCAATGACGCCGGTGAGCTGAGCCGTGAGCGCTCAGTGCCGACGCGCCGCATTAGGCAGCGATAGCGTACTGATTGTTGTCAGTTAATTTTAAGTTCCCCGTTTTAACGCGGCCAGGGTCCGCGGCTCGCTTACCATACCCCCGACGATCCCCGTCGAAACCAGTGCACCCCCATGAGTAAAATTGCGAAGAGAAGTCACTCCAGTGAAAAACACAGAAAGGATGGTTCAATGCAGCTCGCATTCACCGCTACATTCATCAGACAGATCAGACTCTTATTTCATTCTGTACTGATGAGATGAATGCTTCTTCTGTACAGCATATCCGTTCATACAGTTTCCGCGATCACCTGTCGCTCTTCATGGCACGCTCGACTTCACGCCTTGCATCCTTCTCTGCCATGGCATCCCGCTTGTCGTGAAGTTTTTTGCCCACGCACACGCCCAGATTCATCTTCATCCTTCCGTCCTTCAGATACACATCCAAAGGAACCAGCGCGTATCCCTGTTTCTGCACCTGCTGATGCAACTTGCGGATCTCGCTCTTGTGAAGAAGAAGCTTTTTGGGTCTGAGCGGATCTGTGTTGAAGATGTTGCCCTGCTCATACGGGCTGATATGCATCCCCTCCACAAATACTTCACCGTTCCTCACGATGGCGTAACTTTCCTTCAGATTCACCTTGCCCTGACGCATGCTTTTCACTTCTGTACCCTTCAGTTCAATGCCGCATTCAAGGCTTTCCTCAATAAAGAAATCGTGACGCGCTTTGCGGTTCTGAGCAATAGGTTTCACACCGATCTTCTTTGCCATGCAAAGCGCCTCCTTTCATTGAGTGAGAATATTATATCACATACATCCCGAAAATGCAAAACAAAAACACAGAATCACAGTTCCGCGGAGTTGCCATTTCCGGAAACACATTTATAATGATAATGGAGGTGTTTTTATGGACATTACTGCCGCTGCCCGTGAAGCAAGAAAAGCATCTGTACTGCTGCCTGAACTGTCAGCCCTCAAAAGGATCGAGGCTCTGGAAGCCATCAAGGCGACCCTGATAAAGAATAAGGTTAGTATTTTTGAAGCAAACAGCGTCGACCTGCAAAATGCAAAGGAAGAAAATCTTCCCGCGCCCCTGCTCGGACGTCTCGGATTCGATGAAAAAAAACTGCAGACTGTGTGTGAAGGCATAGACAGCCTGATCGCTTTAAAGGATATCGTGGGCAAAAATCAGCTGGCCCGTGAATTGACACCCGGTCTTAACATGTACAAGGTCACCTGCCCCATCGGCGTTCTGGGGGTCATCTTTGAAAGCCGTCCGGACGCGCTTGTCCAGATCGCCGCGCTGTGCGTCAAAAGCGGGAACGCCGTATTGCTCAAGGGCGGACATGAAGCCGTCAATACGAACCGGGCACTGTATAACGCGGTTATCGAAGGTGCTGGCATTGCAGGTTTGCCTTCCGGCTGGGCACAGCTGCTGGAGACCCGCGAGGATGTGAACGAGATGCTTTCGCAGGAGAAATCCATCGATCTGATCATTCCCCGGGGATCAAACGCATTTGTCCGCTACATCATGCAGCACACCAATATTCCCGTCATGGGACATGCCGACGGCATCTGTCATGTATATATCGACAGGAGTGCGGATATCGGTACTGCCGTCCGTGTCGCGTTCGATTCAAAAACACAGAACTACTCCGTCTGCAATGCTGCTGAAACATTCCTCGTACACAGGGATATTGCCGCGGAATTTCTGCCTGCAATGCAGAAAAAGCTTCATGAAAAGAATGTTGAGATCCGCGGCGATGAGCAGGTCAGAAAGATCATTGACTGTGCGGAAGCAACGGACGATGACTGGCACACCGAATATCTGGACGCGATCATATCCATAAGGATCGTTGATGATATATATGGCGCCATCGATCATATCAATACCTACGGATCTCATCATACGGATTGCATCATAACGGAGGATCCCGCAGCCGCGTCCGTTTTTGAAAAACGCGTTGACAGCGCAGGCGTATATGTCAACTGTTCCACCCGCTTTGCCGATGGTTTCCGCTACGGTTTCGGTGCGGAAGTGGGCGTTTCCACCGCCAAGCTTCATGCACGAGGGCCAGTCGGGATCGACGGGCTCTGCACCTACAAATATGTGCTTCGCGGGCACGGGAATACCGTTGAAGACACGATGAACGGTAAATGCTCATTTACACACATCGATCTGAAAGAATAATTCATGCATACACTCGAAAAAACGCCTTTCCGGAAGCAGAAGAATCCGGAAGGGCGTTTTCATATCCTGTTAATCATATCTTACATTTCAAGCGTTTCCAGAACATGTATGACGTCACCGTCGGGATACACATATTTGCAATCAGGCAGCGGTCTATCTTCGTTTCCGGTTCTGACAAACGCGCAGTCCATGCCAATTCTCTTTGCTCCCGCGACATCGCTCCGTTCATCATTCCCGATCATCAGGCATCTGCTGACATCCAGATCATATTTCCTCACAGGCGTCATGAAAAACGCGGGGTCAGGCTTCATGCAGCCTTCAACAGATGAAATAAATATATCATCAAAATGCTCTTCCAAATGGAATTGTCCGATCTCCTGTTTTGTATAAACCAGCTGCGCGTTGGAAAGCAGGATCACTTTCTTTCCGGCTGCCCTTAGCGCATCCAGGGTTCGGATGCTGTTCTTATACAGGCCGATCCTTCGAACAGACAGCCTGCGGAATGCTTCCGCGCATCGCCATATGAATGCATCATCCTTATCCCTCTTTTTCCTGCGTATCAGGTACTCAAACGCGGGCAGGATATCATGTTCGGGATACTGATACACAGATTCGGTCCTGGCTAATGCCCTGCATCTTCTGTTGAACAGCATCCTTGCAATGAAAGCATGATATTTGATACCATATTCTTTCATGAAAGAACAGAATGAGCGCCATGTACTGATGTCCTGCTCCTCCGTATGTATATCCAGCAATGTGCCGTACAGATCAAACAAATATGCATCGTACACTGTGATTTACCTCAAAGCGCCATGATTTATCGTAGAATCCGGTATGTAATACTATTTGTTCTGATATACGCTGCTGTAAAGGATCCCTCTTTGAGGCGTGATCCCGTTCATTTTGAACAATTCTGATACCGTGGCGAAATTGAATCCCTGTTTTTTCAGTTCAGGGATCAACCGCCGGATCGCATCCACCGTGTTCTCATTTCCCGGCATATCATGAAGAAGGAACATGGCACCATCCCGCATGTTTTCCATCATCATGCTGATGCGTTCATCTGCAGTTACCTGCGGCATCCAGTCATTGCAGCCGAATCCGCAGATAAAGGGCATATCTATCTCATCATACATCGTTTGGCTTACCGAGATATAAGGCGGCCGGAAAAACGCCGGCTTATAACCTGTAACAGACATAATTTTTTCCACGCAAAGCCTGATATCCTCTTTTACTTCTTCAGCGGACATCACCTTCATATCAGCATGTTTTGTTGAATGACAGCAGATCTCGCAGCCCTGTTCCATCTCCCGGCGGATCACAGGTACAGTTTCATCCGTTATGTTGTCCCCCACCAGGAAAAAAGATGCCTTTACATCATATTCTTTCAGTACATCCAGCATACGGATGCTTGTTGTCAGATTGGGACCGTCATCAAAGGTGAATGCGATATTCTTCATAAACATCCTCCAACATTCAGTTTCATTCCATATAAGATATGACAAATGCAGGCAGCAGAATCCTGCCGCCTGCACTTTATCATTTTTGAAGTTCTTTGATCACAGAAAGGATCTTCTGTGTACCATTTGCTCCCGGATTGTTCTTCAGATTCTCAGTAAGTTCATCCCTGCATTCCCACAGATGACGTATGCCCTGAAGCAGAGTTTCGCTGTTCATATTTTCCTGCAGCAGCACATGGCACAGTCCGCGCTTTTCAAAGCTTTCAGCATTCAATATCTGGTCGCCGCGGCTGGCACCCATGGGATAAGGAACCAGCAGCATGGGCTTGCACAAAGCGGCAAATTCGCAAAGTGCATTGCTTCCGGCTCTGGAGAGCACCAGATCAGCCGCCGCCATCAGGTCGGCCAGACCGTCACTTACAAATTCAAACTGCACATAACCGGACATATCCTTCAGGCTCTCATCCAGATTCCCTTTGCCGGTGATATGGATCACATCCATACCCTTGGTCAGTTCGGGAAGGATCTCCCGCAGCACCTTGTTCACGCTCTGGGCACCGAGGCTTCCGCCCATCATCATCAGAACAGGCTTGCTTCCGTCAAATCCGCACAGAGCAAGTC
>PITV01000131.1 GCA_017577285.1 Clostridiales bacterium | reverse complement strand
GCTGTGATTCGTACTGTTATCATACCGGCAGGGATTTCCTGCCGGCGTTTTCTTTTCCCTGCGGGGAGCGCGGAGAAAGGGGAAAGCAGTACAGATAAAGTACCGTTTAAGCGGGCTGAGCCTGCCCGGCGGACCGGTTTTTACAACCACGTCACATTGACGAAAAGGGGGAACCGTGGTACTATTATCGTGGATGAGGTTTATCATCCGGATATATCCCGGAAAAGCAGAATGAACGGATAACCGCGGACATATAAAGGAGAAAGATTATGAGCGAACTGAAAAATCAGCTGCTGGAGATCCTGCAGCAGGATTGCCGCATCAGCCTTGAAAAAATGGCGGTCATGACCGGAAGCGATATCGGAACGGTGGCGCAGGCGATCGAGGAAATGGAAAAAGAGCATATCATCCTGCACTATCAGCCCATCATCAACTGGGACAAGACCGATAAGCAGAGCGTGGAGGGCATCATCGAAGTGAAGGTGACGCCCCAGCGGGATATGGGCTTTGATGCCGTCGCCAGCCGCATCTATCATTTTGAGGAAGTCAGAAGCGTGTATCTGATGAGCGGCAGCTATGACCTGCTGGTGCTGATCGAGGCGCCCACCCTGAAGGAACTGGCGCTCTTCGTCAGCGAAAAGCTCTCCGCGCTGGATATGGTCACCGGCACTTCCACCTCCTTTGTGCTGAAGCGCTACAAGCAGGACGGCGTGATCTTTGAGGAGAACGGCGGAGACCGCAGACTGGCGGTGACACTGTGAGCGAACGCTTCATCAATCCCGTGGTGCGCGATGTTCCGCCCAGCGGCATCAGGCGGTTCTTTGATATCGCCGGCACCATGCAGGGAGCCATTTCTCTGGGCGTGGGCGAGCCGGATTTTGTAACGCCCTATCATATCCGGGATGCCGCCATCCGCTCTCTGGAGGACGGACAGACCCAGTATACCGCCAACCGCGGTATCCTTTCCCTGCGCAGGGAGATCGGCATCTATCTTGAAAACCGCTTTTCCCTTTCCTATGATCCCGAAAAGGAGATCCTGGTCACTGTCGGCGGCAGCGAGGGCATCGATCTGGCGCTGCGCGTGTGCGTCACGCCCGGCTGTGAAGTGCTGATCCCCGATCCCGGCTATGTCAGCTACTGCCCCTGCGTTACGCTGGCCGGCGGAGTGCCCGTTCCGGTGCGGACCTTTGCGGAGGATGATTTCCGCGTGACGGCCCAGTCTCTGGAGGCTGCCATCACACCGCGCACAAAGGCTCTGATCTTCCCCTATCCCAATAATCCCACCGGCGGCGTGATGGAGGAACAGTATCTTTCCGCGATCGCCGATGTATGCAAAAAGCACGATCTGCTGGTGATAACCGATGAGATCTACGCCGAACTGACCTATTCCGGAAAGCATGTGTCTATCGCTTCCCTGCCCGGCATGCGGGAGCGCACGGTCTATCTGAACGGCTTTTCAAAGGCCTTCGCCATGACCGGCTGGCGCATGGGCTATGCCTGCGGCCCCAAATGCATCATCGATATGATGAACAAGATCCATCAGTACACCATCATGTGCGCGCCCCGTCAGGGACAGGTGGCAGCCGAGGAGGCCCTCCGGCGCGGCCGCGAGGACGGGTACAGGGATGTCATCACCATGCGGCGCAGTTATGACCAGCGCCGTCATCTGATGCTGAACGCCTTCCGTGAAATGGGCCTGGAATGCTTTGAGCCCCGCGGCGCCTTCTACTGCTTCCCCAAGGTGTCCCATCTGGGAAAGACCAGCGAGGAATTCTGCACGGAGCTCCTTCAGCAGTACAAGGTGGTGTGCGTGCCCGGCGGCGCCTTCGGCCCCAGCGGAGAAGGACATATGCGCTGCTGCTATGCCACGGATATCCGCCTTCTGGAAAAAGCCTTTGACCGCATGAAACAGTATATCGATACCATCTCAGGAGGAAACAATGCTTAACATAACGAACAGGCTGATCCGCGTTTTCGCGCTGCTGCTGGCATTTATGCTGCTGTGCTCTGTGCCGGCGCTGGCTTCCGGTACGGATGAGGATGAGGATTTTGTGCTGTTTCCCGTAACGCCCGCCCCCGCAACGCCCGATCCGGCGGCGACACCGGATCTGACCGTGATCCCCACCGCCGCGCCGAAGAGCGATTCCAGGGTGGAGTACCTGCCCGACGGCAGCCAGTATTTCACCGTCACGGCCATCGGTGATGTCACCATGGGCAAGAGTCTGGGCACCACCAAGATGACCCTTTTCTCCAAGGAACTGAAACTGCAGGGAAATGATCCCGCCTTCATCTTCAAAAATGTCAGGGACATTTTCGAGGAGGACGATCTGACGATCGTCAATTTCGAGTGTGTCATGCAGGAGGAGGGAAAACAGAAGATCCCCTCCAATAAAAAGAACAATCAGTTCCTCTTCCTGGCGGAGCCTTCCTATGTGCGCGCCCTCACCGAGAACAGCGTGGAGGCTGTGGCGCTGGAGAATAACCATATCATGGATTTCGGCGAATCCGGAAGGGATTCCACCATTGATGTGCTGACCCGGGCCGGTGTCGTGTATTCCAATCACACCACCATGGGCACCTTTGAAAAGGACGGCGTCCGGGTGGCCATGTTCTCCCACCAGACCCTGAATCAGCCTTTTACCAGCGAGGAGCTGGCGGTGACGGTGGCGCAGGAGATCGCCGCCGTGCGGGATGATTACGATATCATCATCGTGAGCTATCACTGGGGAAATGAAAAGGATTACTGGCCTGTGGACAAGCAGGTCAGACTGGCTCATGCCACCATCGATGCCGGGGCCGATCTGGTGCTGGGGCATCACAGCCACCGCATCAACCCCATCGAGTATTATAACGGGAAATACATCGTGTACAGCCTGGGCAACGGCTCCTTTGCCGGACACAACAAGCCCAGCGATATGAGCACTTTCATTTTCCAGGAGCGTTTCCGCGTGAAGGACGGCGTCATCCTGTCATCGTCCTTCCGCATCATCCCGGCCCGCATATCCAGCCGTACCGACTACAACAATTTCATGCTCACTCCTTACGATAAGCAGCAGAATATCGATACGGTCATCAACAACCTGAAATCCAACGGCAAACGGCTCAAATACGCGGTGACGGATTATCCGCTGGAGTTTGAATAAAGCCCGGCGCCTGTGTATGCTGATTAAAGAGTTAGACAAGTAATATAAACGTATTATGAAAGGACCCCGGCGGTCATCCCGCCGGGGTCCTTTTCTCTGTGTGCTTTTATGTATATCTTACGCTTCCAGCATGAAGGCGCGGTAGGCCTTCACAGCCTCGAACAGATCGGCCTTGCTGATGATCTCGGCAGGGGCATGCATGCTCAGGACCGGCACGCCGCTGTCGATCACTTCCATGCCGTACAGGGCGCAGATGTAGGCGATGGTTCCGCCGCCGCCCACATCCACCTTGCCGAGCTCCGCGGTCTGCCAGGTGACAGCGTTGTCATCCATGATCTTGCGGAGCCTGCCGATGAACTCTGCGTTGGCGTCATTGCTGCCGCTCTTGCCGCGGGAGCCGGTGAACTTGTTGTAGCATACGCCGTAGCCCATCAGAGCGGCGTTCTTCTTTTCGAACGCGCCGGCGAAGAGGGGATCGAAGCCCGCGCTCACATCGCAGCTCAGCATGCGGCAGTTCTTCAGGGCGCGGCGCAGGGTCAGTTCATTGTAGGCGGGCGCGGTCAGGTTGATCATTTCCGCCATGGCGTTCTCGAAATAGCGGGCACGCATGCCGGTGGCGCCCACGCTGCCGATCTCTTCCTTATCGGCCAGCAGGCAGCAGCAGGTGTACTCGGGGATATCGCTGATGCTCAGGATGGCATCGATGCTGGCATAGGCGCATACGCGGTCATCATGGCCGTAGCCCAGGATCATGCTGCGGTCCAGACCCAGTTCACGGCAGGGGCCGGCGGGCACCACTTCCAGCTCGGCGGACAGCATATCGCTTTCCTCAATGCCGTACTTTTCATTCAGCAGATTCAGCATCCGCGCCTTTACGGCGTCCTTCTCTTCGCCTTCCAGGGGCTTGCCGCCCATGATGACATCCAGATCCTCGCCGCCGATGACTTCGGAGGCCTTCTTGCTCATCTGATCCGCGGACAGGTGGATCAACAGATCCGAGATGCACAGCACCGGGTCAGCCTCATCCTCGCCGATCACGACATTCAGCAGAGTTCCGTCCTTTTTCGCCACTACGCCGTGAATGGCCAGAGGACGGGCCACCCACTGATACTTCTTGATGCCGCCGTAGTAGTGGGTATCCGCGTAGGCGATATCGGTGTCCTCATAGAAGGGGTTCTGCTTGATATCCATGCGGGGGCTGTCGATGTGGGCGCCCACGATGTTGATGCCCTTTTCCAGGGGCTGTTTTCCGATGATGAACAGCATGACAGCCTTGTCCATGCACACACTGTACAGCCGGTCACCGGGCACCAGCTTCTTTCCGCTTTCCACAGCGGCCGCCAGATCGGTATATCCCTTCGCCTTTGCAAGGGCAACGGTCTCCTTCACGCATTCACGCTCGGTCTTTCCGCCGTCCAGGAAGGCACGGTAGTTTTTGCATACGGTTTCCAGCTGTTCCAGGGCTTTTTCATCATACTTTTTCCACGCGTTCGTTCTTTCCATTTTCATTTCCTCCGTTTGTTGGTAGTTGATATTATACACGCTTTTCCGGTGTTTTTCCATCCTTTTTTGCTGAAATCAGTATTTTACCTGCCAGAGGGTCAACCCCTGCGCCGGCACTGTGGGGCCGGCCTGTTCGCGGTCCCGGCTCTCCAGAAGCGCGGTCATGCTCTCCGCGCTCCGCCGGCCCTTTCCCACTTCCAGCAGCGTGCCGGTCAGGATGCGCGCCATGTTGTACAGAAAGCCGTCCCCGGTATAGCTGATGTTCAGGTACAGCGGGTTTCCCTCCGCGTCCCTCTGCTGCTCGAAACGGATCTCCCTTATTTCCCGTTCGCCTTCCTTTTTGCCCGTTCGCACCCGCCTGTCCGTGGTGAAAGCGGAAAAATCATGACGTCCGGTCAGGATGTCCGCCGCTTTCTTCATGGCGTCCGTGTCCAGTTCGCCGGGCAGGAAGTACAGATACTTTCTTTCGAATACATTGGGCTGATTGCTTTGCCAGATCCGGTAAAGATAGGTTTTTTCCCGGCAGCTCAGCCTCGCGTGGAACCGGGGCGGCGCGTCTTCCAGACTGATCGCGCCTATGTCCTCCGGCAGGTACGCGCGGATGTCCTTCAGCAGATCCCCGCAGCTTCGCTCCGTTTCTGCCCGGAAGGAGCAGACCTGCATCCGGGCGTGTACGCCGGCGTCCGTCCGCCCGCTGGCATGGATCTCCGTTTCCTGCTGCAGCAGCTTTGTCAGCAGGGTCTCCATTTTCTGCTGCAGCGTGTTGTCTGTGTTTCCCTGCTTCTGCCAGCCCCGGTAGCGGGTGCCGTCATAGCACAGGATCAGCATGAAATTCTTCACTCGGCAGCCTCCTCTTCACCGGCCGGATAGATGCCCCGCAGCTCCAGCACATGAAGCCTTGTGTATTCCGCGGCGCAGGAATAGAAGAGCGCGGTGTGATCGTCCTCCGCCTCGCGGGAAGCGGTCATGGCTTCGGCGGCCCGGTCTCTCTCCGTCATCCAGTCCTGCTCGGCATAGCTTTGGGCATAGCCGCCCCAGGCGGCGTTCCGGGCGTCCTCCCACACGGAAAGGAGCGCGTACGCCGCGCTTTCTTTCTCGTCCGGACCGGCGTTTTCATCGAGCAGGATGCTGTTCAGCGCCTCCGCGCTGCTCACGGCTTCCTCGAGCTCTTTGCAGATGATGAAATCAAAATCCGGTGAACCGGCGATCAGAAACAGGGAACCGTCTTTTCCGCTCTCGGCGACATAATACCTTTCAACTTCATCCTTTTCGTTCAGAAAGGTGACGCGGAAGCGGGGAAAGACTTCTCCCTGATATGCTCTTATCACGATGCGGCTGCCGGCCGGAAGGGCCTTTTCCGTCCAGAAAACGCGGGTGTACGCGAGATCGCCGTCCATAACGATCTCTTCCGTCACGATGTTCCGCACCGCTGTGTTCAGCTGCAGGCAGAAACAGCCGGCCTCATCATCCAGACAGATGGACACGGCGCACTCCGTTTCCTCCCCGCAGGAGTACACGGATACCGTCTCCTGCGCCATGCATACGGCGGGGATGAGCATCATACAGATGAACAGGGCTGATATGATCTTCTTCATTCTTTTATCTCCTGAACTTCCTTGAACCGCGGATCATTTACCCGTATATTATAGCTTCTGCCGCCGGTAAAATCAATCTGCTGTATTTCTTCTGCCTTTGATGCTTTTTCCCTTGCGGCATAGCGGCGCCGCCGCTATAATACCCTTGTCTGTACATTCCGCAGCACCTGAAAGGATATCATCGTTTCATGTCAAAGTCACTTATCCGCACCACGCTTCTGCCTGTCCTTGCCGCGATCATCTGGGGCATGGCCTTTGTGGCGCAAACGCAGAACACGGTGGGCACATTTTCCTGCATCGCCTGCCGTTCGATCCTTGCCTTCGTGTTCCTTCTGGCGGTCATAATGGTAATGAACAGGGGAAAGGTACGGTCTGTTCTTTCCGGCTCAACCCGGGAGGAAACGAAAAACCTGTGGCTGGGCGGCGCGCTCAGCGGCTGCTTTCTGACATCCGCCACCTTCTTTCAGCAGCACGGCATGGATCTGGGCACCGATGCCGGAAAGGCCGGATTCATCACCGCCCTGTATATCGT
>PITV01000130.1 GCA_017577285.1 Clostridiales bacterium | reverse complement strand
CTGCAGGGTATATGTGATGCGCATTTCCCTGTCCGCGGCGCACGCTTCCATCGGCGCCAGGGTCACTTCCCAGCGATCCTCCCCGCATACAGACTGCACACATTGCCCGGCGAATTCCACGGTGACAGTATCTCCCGCTCTTCCGCCTCCGCCGAAAATGCGCACTTCCCGTTCGCGCTGCAGTACCATTCCGTCACAAAAAATACATGACACCTTGATTTGGGGATCCTTGTTTCTTTTCACTCTTCCCGTTCCTTCCGCGTTCGCGATACCGGTCAGCAGCAGCATTGCCGTTATGATCGCGGCTAATCTTCGCAGCATACGGTCACCTCCCGAAAGTCATTCTTTTCCACCTGTCAAATGTCCCTTTGCAAAAGGAGTTCGCACAGCGACAGATACAGCATTCTGGCATTTCCGTAGTCATCATGCTGCACATCGATCCGTTCATTCCGCTGTATCTTCTGTTTGAGCCATCTCCAGTAGTAATCCTTTATCTCCAGTGTGCACTGGGCACGGGTGATGCGATCCATACACAGATCATAGATATCGCTGTTGTCATTCAGTATCCCGCCGGAACAGCTGATCTGTATCTCAGCGCCATCCGCAGCGATCACATGATCGATAACAGCAGCTGCTGTATGCGTGGCGGTGTCATGGGACACCGCCAGTTCCCTGCCTGCCGAGGACATGGAAATTCCCGGTCTCACGCCCCTCAGCACGATATGATACTGTCTTTCCTGCGGGATCAAAGGCAAATGGCCATTGGCAGGACATATCCTCAGCACTGCCCTGTCTCCGCTCTCCGTATAGGTGAATACTGTTTCAGCAAATTTCCCCTGCTGATAATCCAGTGTTTCACCGTCATCCTCATACAGACAGAATCTGCCGTCAGCACCGGGAGCAACGACCAGTGTGATCCGCTCGCTTCCTCCCAGACAGTTCCCGTGTTCCTCATGCGCCTGCAACGGAATGATGCCGCCGGCTTTCAGGAAAACGGGCATCCTTTCAAGCGGTCTGAATACCCTTGCCTTCTGTCCGCCGCGATACCTGATACCGGTCATGGCATCGATATATGTTCCCGCGGGCAGCCACACTTCCGTACTGCCCTCTCCGGTGCAGCTGTCAGCCGGGCTTGTGACAGGGGCGACGATCAGTTCCGAACCGAACCAGTATTCGTTCCTGACCTCATATGCTTCTTTTTCTTCCGGATCCATATGATACATCGGCCGGATCAGCGGAATCAGTTCCTCAGCACTCACCCGGTTCATGGTGTACAAGTACGGGAACAGGCGATGGCGCAGACGCATGAAATCCTTTATGACCAGTTCAGCCCTTTTGTTGTAGTTCCAGGGTTCACGTCCGAGGAACGGATTATCCGTTGAATGCAGACGGAATACAGGGGAAAACACCCCTAACTGTATCCACCGGGTATTCAGTTCATCATCCCGTTTCCCGCCGAAATGCCCTCCGATATCGTGGCTCCACCAGCCGTAACCGATATTGGATGCTGTAAGCGTGAAATACGGTTGGAAATCCAGCGAATCCCAGGATATGACCGTATCCCCGGAAAAACCGATGGGATAACGCTGACTGCCGTAACCCGCGAATCTGGAAAAAATCATGCCGCGTTTGCCGTTCCGCTTTGACGCCTGACTGTGCATATGGTTCAGCATCCACAGCGGATAAACGGAGGAAAGTCCTTCCTCCCTGTACGAATCTCCGGCGATCTGACGGTAATCATTGCCCTGTTGCCAGTCGAGCCACCAGAAGTCGACTCCATCCTGTTCATACGGGAACAGCAGCACTTCAAAATACGCTTTCAGAAAATCCGGATCAAGGCAGTTGAAGGGAATGGTCTTCTTCCCGTCCGGGTCGATCCCCATGGCTTCAGCCATCCGGACATACTGATCCTCATATGCCCTGACGCCCTGAGCAGGATGAAGATTGAGCGCCGTTTTCAGGCCTCTCTCCCTGATCCCCGCCAGAAAGCGTCTGTGATCCGGAAACAGCTCCCGGTTCCATGTAAAGCCGGTCCAGCCGTCATGATACCCTCGGCCTTCTCCGCCGGTCAGATGCCAGTCCATATCCACGATGCCGACGCTCAGGGGAACATCCTCCTGCCTGAATCGGTCCATCAGGGACAAGTATTCTTCCTCTGTATACCGCCAGTAGCGGCTCCACCAGTTGCCCAGCGCGAACGCCGGAAGCAGCCCGGGTCCGCCGGTCAGCTTCTGGTAATCCCGCACGCAGGAAACATAATCACGGCCGTAACCGAAAAAGTAAATATCGACAGCCGCCTCACGCGGGGCAAGCCACCCGTCCGGCAGGATGCGGGCCGTTTCCGCGTCAGAAATGACCGCGTATCCGTCCAGAGAGCATACGCCGTCTTCAAGATCACAGAGGCCGTCCACCCGGTCCAGCGTTGACGTCGTTCCGCCAAGATTGAACAGCGGTTTCTGTCCGAAGGACCATACGAACCCCGGCTGCCCGTGCGATTCGATCCTCAGGCTGTTGGCATCAAGCGGCTTCCCCGTTTCCAGACGCACAAGAAGAGCGCCGGTATCGATAAGGAGGACGCCGCTGTTTTCCGATACGGCATACCTGACTTCTCCCAGATCACGGCAGATAACACACTGCGTGGGATCATCCAGAAAAACGCCCTGTTCTATCCTGATCAGCCGCTGCGTGATCACAGTGATACGCACATCGCCGCTGACAATAATGTTTTCCCCGCGCGCTTTCGCGTTATATTCCGCCCGCAGATATTCCGGCAAATGACTCATTGCCATACCTTGCTCCTTCATATTTCTTCTGCCATCTGTTTCCCTACCGTTCAGTATCATATGCCGGCTGATCCGTTCATTCGCCTTTCCGCACCTTGAACTTCACTGCTGCATCCCTTCCGCTGTCATGGATGCCGTATTCCAGGCGAAGCACGCCGTCAAATCCTTCGGGCGTCACAAGACGTATCTCCCCGCCCTCCTCGAATTCTGTTCCGACATTTTCGTTCTCGCCGCAGGTAAATCTGCAGGCCATGATCTCATTGCCGTCCCTGTCCATATAGGTGGCCACAAGATAAGCGTTCATCCCGAATGATCCGTTCCTGTAGAAGGCAGGGGTCACTGTAAGGCTTGCCGGCAGTTCGCCGAGGATCACGCTGCCCTTAGCCGTTCCCTTGTCTTCCCCGCCCATTCCGGCCCAGGCAGTGAATGTACCCAGATCGAATTCGGAAAACCGTGTCGTTCCGCGGTCTTCAAAATAGTATTCCTTTTTCAGAACAGACGCGGTGCCGCCGGCGATGGATGCTCCGTTCACGATGCTCCAGACCGGCAGTTTTTCAGGCTCTCCGCCAACGGGAACGATCCTGATGTACACGATCCCCCGCGGGGCTATGCGCCCGGTCCAGCTGAGGCCCTCCACCGGTACATTTTCGATCACCTCGATACAAGCCAGTTCATCACTCTCACAGCCGTCCAGAACGCTTGAATGCTCCCTGTCGATCGCGTATACATAAACATTCACATTCCCCTGATAGGGAAGATTGTTCATCTCCACCGTTACCGGCTTGTTTTTTGTAGAACGGGTATAAAGGATGATCCCCGCGTAGTCATCATTAGCGGCTGCCATGCAGGATATGTATTTATCTTCCGTTGTGCTCACACGGTCGACCGGCAGATCATTATAAACCGCGATGGCGTGGTATACGGCATATCTTTCGCCGTTCTTATTCCCCACCATATTGAGCCCTTCGCCGTTATCACGCCAGGTCGCCCAGTTCACGCTGGTGACGGTCGGCATCTCCACAAGATCGGCGATCGCTGCCATAGCCTTGCTGGCGGCATCAGCGCAGCTGGCTTTCTCTGTCGTCACGCCGTTCGTATCCAGCACATGAAATTCGTTGTAATGCAGGCCCACATTCGCAAAAGTGTCCCCGTAGGAGGAAAGCCAGCTGTTCATGATATCCACATGCTTCCGGTAGGACGATGTTCCGTAATTATGGAATGACACGAAATCCAGCGGGAGCCCGTTTTCCTTCACATGATCAAAGAAAGCGTACGCGTCACCTGAGGGGAAGTAATTCACGAAAGCCAGCGACAGGCCGCCGACAGAGGCAAACGGATCTGCCCGCCGGATCCCCGTTACAGCCCTGTCATACATCATGATATACTCTTGCCACGTGCCGGAATAAAATACTTTTTTTCCTTTTCCGTCCTTCAGATCCGGCTCGTTCCAAATCTCATGGGCCTGCACGCTCAGCCTGCAGTTTCTGTAATGCGAGGCGATATCATAGCACAGCCTTTCCCACGCGTCATAGTCGCAGGGAGCCGATCGGAAGGTGCCGTATTCCTCCTGCAGAAGCTGCGGCATATACCCGTAACTCAGGTACATGGCCGTGCCGTTTTCATACAGTTTTTTCATCAGCATATCAAGCGCGAAAAACTCATTGCGCATATTGTCGATCGTACCCTGGGCAAAATACTTTCCCAGGCCGCCGTTCCCCATGGAAAGATCGACACGCATATTTTCGCTCCGCAGTCCATTGAGTGTGCCAACGGATTTCAGATATGACGTGCTGTCACCGCCGAGGCCAAACGAATACGAAACCGAGAAAAGATTCTGGCGTTTGAAATACGGTACACCGGTATGAGAAGAGAAATCGGCCTTCAATACAGTCACCTCTGTTTCCTGGGCAATGCAGGAGCTGCCGGTCATCACAAGCGCCAGCAGGATCGAAAGCATTGCCAGCATTTTTGAAACTCTTTTCATCAGGAGCCTCCCGGATATTCAAGATGATACAGTCCCGCTTTCCGCGCTTTCTGGCCGGACAGGCTGCTGTATATCATCACATTATTTCACAATGATATTATATTGTATTAATTTGTTTAAGTATAGTACAATCTTGCATTTGTTTTAACACAATTTAAGCATTCTGTGCTGCGGGGCATCACGTGTTTGCATTCCATACAGGCACAAAAGATAAGCAATACAGCCGGAACGCGTTCCGCATCATGCTCATGATCAGAATAGAATCCACAGTCATACATAAACGGGGCTTCTGCTCGTCAGAAGCCCCTCCTTTTCGTATTGATCCGCCTTCTCTGATCTTACTCAGCGAAGATCTCAGTCAGTTCAGCGATGGAATAGTTGTATACTCTCACATCATCGATCTTGCCGATGAATCCGTACATCACATTGGCTTCCCAAGAAGCATAACTGGCGCCGATCGCGAATCCAAAGGGTTCACAGGCCACACTGGGGTCAATAAACTCCGCGGATCCCCGCAGTTCTCCGTCGATCCAGGCAGTGATCGTCTTGGTTTCGGCATCGAAGGAGGCCACATACCAGTGATAGTCGTCAACACCCTCCAGTGTGCACATATCGCTCATCTTTCCCCAGAAATCTCCGCCAGCATCACCAATGATGGGCTGGAAGATCAGATGGGTGACATTGTCCCAGAAATAACGGCCGACGATGAAGCACAGGCCGGCCTGAATACCGTTGTAACCGGTGCTGATGACTCTGCTGTGTTCACCGGCAAAGCCTTCATTCTTGGCATAGAAGCTGATGGTGAAGCTTTCGAGTTCATCAGAGAAATCGGCTGCCTCCTCTGTGGCAAGCGCGGCTTCTCCGTCCAGTTCAAGCGCGGCGGTGCCTTCAGCGGCATCTGCCGAAGACAGCAGCGTTCCTTTGCCCTTCAGCACCAGATCGTGTCCGTTTCCGGATACATCACGCCCCAGATTTTCGGGATCCTCAAAATCGTAGTGCGCAATGAGGCCCTCCTCGGCGACAGCAGCCGCAGCGGTGAACACCATGACAAGGACCAGCAGCAGACATCCAAGTTTCTTCATAGAAGGTTCTCCTTTCATACTTTATTCCGAAACAGCTTCTTCGCTGTTAAAGAATCTGAGTTCATCAAACGCGGCCTGAGAGGGCGCCTCATTCGTCTCGACAAAGGTGCGGGCCGGCACATTGCTCAGCACTCCGAAGTCAGACCAGAGTATGTTGTTGCGGAACCATGTGGCGGCCTCCCCCAGCGCATAAACGCTGCGCCCTTCGATCAGCCTGATCGTATCCAGGGATTCATCGTCAAAAACGGTATTCTCGAAATACTCCCAGGGCTCCAGATCCTCTTTCCAGTCATAGGGATAGAGGTAATCATGCAGGATCGCCGCCAGTGCCTCCGGATCCTCGGCATTTCTGGAAATAAACCATCCGTCATGGATATTCTGCGCGTTCACATAATCAGTCGCCTGCGGGCCGATAGGATTGAGCAGGATGCCGAATTCATCGTTCTGCAGATTGGCGACATAATTGCTGATTTCCCAGCTGTACACCTGATAGAAAGCGATCTTTCCGCGGTTCCACAGTTTTTCCCACATGCCGTAGGTCCAGTCATCGCTGTACACCACACCGGAATCATTCACCAGCATCCTGCAGAACTCGATGGCCTCAACGGCAGCCGGGTCATTCAGGCCGTACACATAATGCATGTTTTCATCCAGATAGGTGCAGTACGCGCCGTTGGAATAGACAAATGACTCCGGTATGACCGGGGCAGGCCCGTAAGCGCCGAATCCCCAGATATCGATCTTGCCGTCATTGTTCGTATCAACAGTACACCTTTTCGCAAGTTCCAGGCATTTATCCCAGGTCCATTCCCTGTTTTCCTGCAGTTCATACAGATATTCATCGGAAATACCGTATTCCGCGCAGATCCTTTTGTTGAACAGGATCACCGTTCCGACACCGTCTTTCGCGGTGGATACTGTATAATGC